>JAILFQ010000127.1 GCA_024697505.1 Lachnospiraceae bacterium | reverse complement strand
TGACTACCTTATAAGACCTATTTCCGAAGAGACAATAATCAATACTTTTCAGAATGCGGCGTTTGGGTGAAGAAATTTTGGATTGTATAATCCCGACACAGCTTTGTGCCGGGATTTTTTTACACTATAATGTTTGCTTTACGAGGTGGAAAAAATAGTGTATTATAGACATAAGGGGATGACTACGGAGATTTTGACCGTTTGAGTCCAAAGGAGGAAACAGGATGAAGGTATTGGCTGTAGATGATGAAAAGCTTATTCTCGGCAGTATGCTTGAAGATCTTGCAAAGGTATTTCCTGATGCAGATATTCATGGAGAGACTACCGCTGAGGGAGCTTTAAAATTCCTTGAGGAATCAATCACAAATGATAGCAAGATATCATACGCTTTTCTGGATATTCATCTCGGAGATATGTCCGGTGTTGATGTTGCTAAGATTATTAAAGAAAAATCCCCGGCAACCAAGATAATTTTCTGTACAGCGTACAGTGAATATGCGTGTGAAGCTTTTAAAGTACATGCAACAGGTTATTTATTAAAGCCTGTGAGTGCAAAAGATATAGAAGAAACTCTGGACGCCATGGAAAAAGACTGGCGTGACGAGGAAACTCCTTCAGATAAAGAAGTAAGAGTTCAGACATTTGGAAACTTTGAGGTGTTTGCCGATGGAGAGCCTGTTACTTTTGAAAGAGAAAAATCCAAGGAACTGCTTGCTTTTTTGGTGGACAGAAGAGGCGCTGCGGTAACGAGTGCAGAAATAGCCGCAGTTCTGTGGGAAGATAAATTCTACGACAGAAATGTAAAGAATCAGACCACTGTTATAATTTCTTCTCTTAAGAAGTCTCTTAAGGCTGCCGGAATAGGTGGTATAATAATTAAGACCTGGAATCACATTGCAATAGATACTTCCAAGATTAAATGCGATCTTTACGATTTCTATCATGGAGATGCTTTGGCCGTTAATTCTTATCATGGAGAATATCTGGCAAACTACAGCTGGGCGGAAATGACAAACGGTGTGCTTGTTCAAAAGAGCGGCCTCACAGAGTAACAGAAAAAGAAAAATTTAAAAAATCAAGGATAAATCTTGAAAAAGTTTCAGATTTATCCTTTTTTTGTTGTCCATTTGTTGTCCTTTGTGTTTTATAATCAAGTCAGAAAATAACAAAAAACAAGAAAAATTCCCAAAACTCTTTTTACGAGATGGATAGTATATATGAAATGATGGTTTCTTGCTCGGTTGTTCCCCAAGCAGCCGGGTAATTTGAAGCAAGTGCATAGAAAGCACAAAACAACCTCAGTAATGTCGGTACCGCGGATTTCCCAAGATCCCTCCCCCATTAAAGGTGCCGACCGCCATTCCCTGTCAGTACCGCTTTCCCCAACCCCAATCGGTACTGGCGATAACCCCTAATTAATCGAAAATCCGATACCATTTGGTACCGGATTTTTTGTGTATATTATTCTTTTTGTTAAAAAAACTATTTAACAGAAACGGTAAAACCGTCACCTTCGTATGTGTCTCCGGCTTTTGCGTGCTTGAGCCAAAGAGATGTTTCAATCGCCTCGTCGGTAGAGAAATGTTTGGAAATCATTTCGTAAACCTGATAGTGAGCATCATTTGTGTTCTCCGAGTCGAAAACGTATTGTTCATCTGCAAGAGATTCGCTGTCATCGATAGTTACTTCAATATGGTACATGGACAAGACCTCCTTTTTCTATATAGATATACGGATTTCTCCGCAACAATCCACATCAAAGAACAAATTAAAGAAGAATTTTGGCAATAATATTGGAGAAGGTGTATAAATCCAGCCTTGCTTCCGCAGAATTGTTGCCGGTTTCGTGCTCGCGGTCGTAGGAAAAGACAGCCTTGATCTTGTCTCCGTCCATTATTGCAACCTGAAGAGTGGCATAAATATTGTGGGCTTGCATATACTCCCTGAAATCATCCATAGATGGCTTAACCGGGGTGTATATTATCGTCGTTTCAAATATTCCGTTTACGTCAAACAGTTCGTTAACGTTTTTTACTTTCATATAAGGCAGTTCAGCCGGCGGATTGGTATAGTTTCCGAACCTGTAAACAGGTTTAAAGTCCGGAGCAGCGTACACTGTAATGCCTTCGGTTTTGTAACTGGTAAACATTGTTTCAAAAATCTTGTTGATCTTTGGAATAAAGTCTTTATCTTTCCTGCTTAAACCGTAAACATCCTGTAAACACGAAGTAAGAGTTTTAATCTGGTTAGACCTGAGGTCTGTTTCGCTTTCCAGTATCCTCTCGTATGGATATTTGTCGTTTGTGCCACCAATATCTCCATGCAGCTCTTCTCTGTATATAATGTAGCGGTCTTTTCCCTTGTATTTTGCAATATAAAGAGCTCTGTCGGCTTTTCTTATAATGTCATCAAAAGAGAGGCCGTTTTTAGGGCTTTCCGCAACGCCGATGGAAAGAGAAAATGAGTGATCTTTCTCCGGAAATGCAGTTTTAAAGTGGAACTTAAGTCCCTGTAGAATTGCGCGAAGTTCTTTTTCTCCCGAGAGGTTGTAAAGAACCAGGAAGAACTCGTCCCCTCCGAAACGTGCGGCAAATCCTCTGGTGAGGGCTGCTTCCCTTATAATGATGGAGATTTTTTTAATAACTTCATCTCCGAAGAGGTGACCGTAAGTATCATTTATTGCCTTAAAGTCGTCTATATCTATATATACAACGGTTATGCTGTTGTAAGCCTGAGTTGCGAAAGCTTTTCTTGCGAGGGATATTCCGTAAGGTTTATTAAAGAGGCCTGTGTCTGCATCATGTGTGTTTGCCGTAACAAGCGGAGAAGAGACGTTATCTCCATCGTAAGCGTTAACAAAACCCACAAGGGAGTTTAATTTGCCCTCGAAAACTATGGCTCTTCCTTTAACGGCAAAACTCATTCCCGAAAACGAGTAGTTTTTTTCGAAAGAATAACTCATAGATATATTGGAACGAAGGCGGATATCCGTAAGAATACGCCTGGAAAGTTCAGCGTAAATAGGGTCTGTTTCCAGGGACCTTCTTTTCTGGTCAAAAAACTGAAACAAAGAAAGGTTATCAGTTTCGTAAAAGTATTCAAAGACTGTTGCGCCTTCAATAAATAACAATTCTTTATATCTGGAATTTGTTGTATCTATAATGGTATATGCATCTACCGCATTTTCTATGTCCGTAACTTCAACTGAGGCAAATTGTGTTTTGTGTTTGGTGATCCGGAAGAGAAAAAGTCGGTTTTCTCCAAGAAGAGTATTCAGATGAATATAAAGGCTCTCTTTTTTGGAGATTCCCTCTATAACGTTATGAACTGCCAGATCAAAGGATTTTCTGTCTTCACGCAAAATACAGTCTATGAGTTTGGCGTTGTAATCTTTGAGAATTTCCCTGAGTTCCTCGTCCATATACTCATAAACGTATGTAGAATCTATTATTTCATATCCTCGGATAAAATTTTGGTGTTTCATGTTCCCTCTTAAAATTCTAGGCTCTGTTTATTGGTAAGATATAGTAATTTTACTATCTTGGCCAGCTTAAATCAAGACTAAATACCTATATTAAATCGGGCGGTTCTAAAACTGTAAAAAAATAAAATGATGTGGTATATTAGGCATAAAAGGGAGGAGTTTTATGGTGGATAGCGTTAAAGACTTTTATCCGAGACCACAGCTTGTAAGGGATAATATTCAGGCCTTGGACGGTGAATGGGAAATAGACGGGAAAAAGGTTATCGTACCTTACCCGCCGGAGAGTAAGCTTTCCGGTTTTAAAGGAAAAACAGGAGATGTATATAAATATAAAAAGATATTCAGAGTCGATCTTCCGGATGAAGGACGCATACTTCTTCATTTTGGGGCAGTGGATAATAAAGCGAGGTTTTTTGTTAATAAAAAGGAAGCAGGATGCCATGAAGGTGGATATCTTTCTTTTACTTTAGATATTACGGATTTTATTTCGAGGCAGGGCGATAATGAACTTGAAGTGGAAGTCTTTGATAATACCGACAATACTTATCCGTACGGAAAACAGAGAATAAAAAGAGGCGGAATGTGGTACACACCCGTTTCCGGTATCTGGAAGAGCGTTTGGATGGAGAGGGTTCCCGAAAGTTACATAAAAGATGTCAGGATAACCCCAAGCCTTAAAGGGATCACGCTGGAAGTTACCACAAACGACCCCAAGGGAGCGGATATGGCTCTTGGGGCAGATGTAACTCTTTCGGACGGCACACTTCTTCATCATGATTTTGGTGGAGGAATGGGAATAGGAAGAAGCGCTGTAATAAGAACCTTTATTAAAATTGATGGGGCCTTCACTGATAAGGGGGAACTTTATAGTCCAAGACTTTGGACTCCGGAAGATCCTTATCTTTATTCCATAAAGATTTATTATATGCACGACGTTGTGGAAAGCTATTTTGCTTTAAGAACAATAGAGATCGGTGAGGTTAATGGAGTAAAAAGAGTACTTCTTAACGGAAAGCCTGTTTTTATGCATGGTGTATTGGATCAGGGCTATTTTTCCGATGGAATATTTACACCAAAAAGTCCGTTTGAATATGAAAAAGACATTTTAAGAATGAAGGAACTTGGCCTTAATATGATAAGAAAGCACATTAAGGTGGAGCCGGAAAGCTTTTATTATTTTTGCGACAGGCATGGAATGATGGTCTTTCAGGATATGGTAAACAACGGGAAATATTCGTATTTCAGAGATACAGTGCTTCCAACGGTTGGGTTTAGAAAGCACAGACTTTTTGGAAAAAGAAGGACAAAAGAAGAGAAAAAAGTGTTTGAAAGACACATGAGAGATACCCTCAAGGAGCTTTATAATCACCCATGTATTGTAGCATATACAATTTTTAACGAGGGCTGGGGAGAGTTTGATGCGGACAGGATGTACCTGGTTGCAAAAGGAGAAGATCCTACAAGACTCTACGATTCCGCATCCGGATGGTTTGGCGGCAAGCTTAATGATTTTGACAGTGTGCACAATTATTTTTCCGGTAAGGCTGACAGACCTAAAAACAGACCGCTTTTTATATCTGAATTCGGAGGTGTATCTTATCCGGTCAAAGGGCACATGTTTAATGAGGACAAGCCTTATGGCTACGGAAGTGCCGGTAACAGTACCGAACTTACGGACAGAATAATTGCCAGATACAGAGAGATTATTATACCGGTCATAAAGGAAGGGGCGTGTGGAAGCGTATATACCCAGCTTTCGGACGTTGAGGACGAAATAAATGGTTTTTATACCTACGACAGAGAAGTTCTGAAAGTGGATAAAGAAAAAATGCTGGCTCTTTCGGAAGAAATAAAGGGAGAATTAAAGCGTATTTAAGCGGACTTTTTCTATATAACAAGTGTCCTATGGAAATTTAAGCTGTAAAGTGATAGAATATATGAAAATATTTATCTTGTTTCTGAAAGGGAAAATCTGATGAAGGTTATTATCATTGGTTGCGGAAAGGTCGGCTACACGCTGGCGCAGCAGCTTAACGAAGAGGGCCATGAAGTCACTCTTGTAGACCGTTCTGCGGAAAGATTACAGCCTGCACTTAACAATTTGGACGTACAGGCTATTGTGGGAAATGGCTCATCATTTGAGGTGCAAAAGGAAGCCGGAGTTAAAGATGCAGATCTTTTGATCGCAGTTACGGACCAGGATGAAATAAACCTTATAAGCTGCCTTATAGCAAAAAAATCCGGTAATTGTCGTACCATAGCCAGAGTAAGAAATCCTGAGTATTCGGCAGATATGGATTATTTAAAGCTTTGTATAGGAATGTCTTTGGTTATTAACCCGGAGTATGCCGCAGGCGCAGAGATCGCACAGCTTGTAGATATACCGGAGGCAGCGGAAGTAGACTCCTTTGCAAGGGGAAGAGTTGAACTCATTCAGACAGTTATTCCTGAAGACAGCATTTTAAACGGAATGACGGTCCAGGAATTTTCAAAAATGCTTAATCATAAAGTTCTTGTATGTATACAGCTCCACGACGGAGAGGTAAGTATACCTAAAGGACGTTCGGTTTTACACTCGGGAGATACGATTTCCGTTATTCTTCCGAAGAAGTTTATTCCAAGATTTTACCGCGAGTGCAAACTCGGAAATATGAAAGACTACGATGACGTAATGATAGTCGGCGGCGGTCGTACAACCTTTTACCTTGCCCAGCGTCTTATTAAGGCGGGATATACGGTAAAGATTGTTGAAGAGGATGACGAAAGATGCCATCTGCTTAGCGAAAGCCTGCCTGAGGCAACCATCATTCATGCGGACGCAACGGACCATGACGCCCTTTTGGATGAAGGCCTTGATAAGGTGGACGTTTTTGTTTCTCTTCTTGCGGAGGACGAAAGAAACGCCTTCTTAAGTCTTTATGTAAACAAGATTAATCCTAAGTGCAGAAGAATTGTCCGCCTGGAACGTCTCAGAGGTTCCGTTATTGTAGACGGCCTTTCTCTTGGAAGCATAGTTTCCCCAAGAGACATTACTACGGAGTATATTCTTCAGTTTGTACGTTCAAGAACCGCCTCCAAGGGAGATAACGTTGAGGCCCTTTACAGACTTATGGATAACAGGGTTGA
>JAILFQ010000048.1 GCA_024697505.1 Lachnospiraceae bacterium | reverse complement strand
TTACGCTCTGTCTTGTATACCCCTTTGTTTCAATATTTGCAATGTTATGAGAGGTTGTATTAAGACCTGTCTTAGCTGCAAATAATCCGGTTGTTCCAATATTCAATCCAAAAAATGTTGAAGGCATTTCCTACACCTCTTTTCTTTTAGCCAAGCTGCGTAAGCAGGTGCTCAAGCATCTCGTCCAATGTGCTTATATATCTTGCATTGGCATTATAGCCTTGCTGGAATTTAATGATATTTGTAAGTTCTTCGTCGGAGGAAACCGCTATCTTGGCCTGTCTCTGATTATCCACGCTGTTAACCAAAGATTCCTGGCTTTCAAAGACGTTCTTAAATTTCTCTCCTTTTGTTCCGAGAGCTCCTATCATTTCTGTATAAAAGTCGTCAAAATTATTTTTGTTATACTCATTTGGAGTAAGCGTTGAAAATGGTGTCTGCCACTCTGTAAGAAGCTGCTCACATATTTCAACCGAGTAGTCTCCGGTTCCGCCCTGTTTGGACAACGGAATTACTGATGGATCCTTTAAGATTGCGGAATTAACTTCAATTTCCCCTACTGTGAAAAGGGAGTAGTTATCCGTCGGATCTTCCTCATTGTACTTCCAGACTTCAACATCCTGCCAGATACCGTCTATTTCCAGAGTAACCGTTGTCTTTTCATACCTGTCCACAGACTTTCTGTTAAAGATTCCATTGCCGATGGTCTCATTTATATCCATACCGCAAGGACAATTTTCCGTATCAAGGATCTGTATTGTTTCTCCCTCTGCTGTAAGAACCTCTTTGTTAGGGCAAAGGATATCATTTATTGTGGTTACGATCCCATGGATAAGAGTATCAAACTGTGACTCAACACTCATTACAACGGAAGCATCTATCTTAAGGTTGTATTCCTTAACTTCATCTTCATATTTTTCCATTGCGGCTTTATAACCGTCTTCGTCGAAATATCCTGCCTCCGTATATTCTTCTTCAGTCGGAGCAACAGGAATATCCGTATACCTTGCAACCTTATCTCCTCTTGCAAGAAGAAGGCCTTTAAGAGCACCTATATCTGTATTTGCCGCGGATGCAGGAAGCGGATCAAGTGAAAATACAGGGATTTCGCCAAGATTTGGCCAATACGGTTCTATGAGATCGGCATTTGTATCCATAGATTTTGTACCTATATGATAAACCAGATCCTCATTAACAAGAGCGCTGCCCTCAAGAGAAACGGTAACTACACCGTTTGCCTGTTCCTTATAAGAGATCTTTGCATAACCTCCCAGCTCATCCAAAAGAAGATTTCTTTGGTCTCTTAAATCGTTTGCATTTTCAAAACCGGCAGCTTCATACCTTCTTATTTTATAGTTAAGATCGTAAATCTTATCTGCTATTTCATTTATTCTGTTAACGTAAGTCTCTATCTGTTCATTAAGGCTTACCTGATAATCTTCTATCTGTTTGTAAACTATCTCTGCTCTTTCTATAAAACTTACAGCAGTCTGAATAAAACTTGTTCTTGTAACAATGCTTTCAGGCTCCTTACAAAGTTCCGAAAGAGACTCCCAAAGTGAAGAAACCGAATTCTGAAAGGCAACTCCTTCTGTTTCTCCAAGTATATCTTCAATCTCTGAAGATGCTTCATACTGGGACTCGTAAAAACTCTTTCTTCCCGATTCCTGTCTGTAAGACTTGTCAAGAAATACTTCTCTTTCCTGTCTTATTGCTGCAACCGTAGCACCGGCGCCAACCTGAAGATAGGAAATATGGTTGGTTCCAAGGTTGGAATAATAAGAATCAGAGAGGACAACCTGCTGCCTTACATACCCTTTTGTTTCCACATTGGAAAGGTTATGCGACGTAGCGGTAAGCCCTCTCTGGTTTGTTGTAAGACCGGAAACACCGGTGTATAAACTACTCATAAGACTCATCGGCGTTTCCTCCTTCCATTGATTTTTGTGTCTTAAAAGTTTTAAAAACCCTGATTTTGGGCGCAAAAATAGACAGAGATGATCTCCCGAAACTATTGTTTTGCGTCAAACATCCCTGTCTCAGAAGCTGTCATATCCCATTGACCCGCGCTTCTTGTATAATTATTTCCTGGCACTATCCTTGTGCTTCGGAGTAAATTCATGTTAAAAGAAATCATTTCAAGGGACTGTTCAATAAGAACTTTGTTATGTCCATTGACCTCTCCAAGTTCGTTAAGCACCTTCTTTAAATCCATTTGGATTTCGGTAAGCGCTTTCTTTTGTTCGGGTTGCTTATCAAGCATTTCCGTTACATCGGATACTTTAAGAGTTCCCTTACGGTTCATAACAAGTCCAATGTTTTTCATAACCGTAAGGCGTTTCTGCTCAAGGGCCTGGACCCTTGTAACATACTCCTGCTCCTCTTCCGTAATGTTACGCACATCGTCCAGATTGTTGTCGACAATGGCTTGAGTCTTTCTTCTCGCAACCGGGACAAGTTCCTCATATATTGCTTTCTCTTCAGAAAGTGTTGAGATAAGTTCTTCTATGAGGCTGGCCATATTATGCCTGCCATCCGTTCAAAAGCTTATCTGCAACTGCTCCCATAGGAACATTGTATGTTCCGTTAGCAATACTCGTCTTAATTTCCTGAACCTTTTCTTCCCTTACATCAGGTGCTTCAGCAACTGCCTGGCGTGCAACCTGAAGGTCCTTACCAAAGTCAGAAATCTCAAGTGAGTCTCTTGATATTGCGGAAGTGGATCCGATTTTCTTTTTTGTACCGTTTGCCTGATAGATCTGTCCGATCTCCGTCATAGCATCAATACGCATATTAATCACCTTCCTACCTAAAAATTTAAAAACTAAACTAAAATTTGTTACAGGCTTCTCACAGCTTCTAATTTCTATATCGGGTGGAAATAAAAAATACTTTATATCTTTGAGAATAATTTTTAAAACTTTTTTTCCTACTTATTAACAATTTTTGAATCCGCAAATGATAATTATCAACAAATAAGGCCGGACTACGCATCCGGCCTGACTTTCAAGTCATTATCTGTCTTTAAATGTAAATTCCGTAACATCAAATGTTGCAAAATAATCTTTAGGCGTTTCAGCTCTTCTGATAAGCTTAACACTTCTGTCCGGCTGAAGAAGAAGTTCCGCACTTCTTAATCTTCCGTTATAATTGTATCCCATTGAAAAGCCATGTGCTCCGGTATCATGTATTACCACAAAATCCCCCATATCAATCTTTGGAAGCATTCTGTCTATGGCAAATTTATCATTATTCTCGCAAAGGGAACCGGTCACGTCATACTTATGGTCCAAAGGAAGATTTTCTTTTCCCGGAACCGTAATGTGATGATAAGCACCATACATCGCAGGTCTCATAAGGTTTGCAGCACATGCGTCAAGACCTATATATTCTTTGTAAATATGTTTTTCATGCACAGCCTTTGCAACAAGCTGTCCGAAAGGAGCCAGCATAAAACGTCCAAGCTCCGTATATATTGCAACATCTCCCATTCCTGCAGGAACAAGTATTTCTTCAAAGGCCTTTCTGACGCCTTCGCCTATGGCGTAAATATCATTTGCAGGCTGATCCGGCTTATATGGAATGCCAATGCCTCCGGAGAGGTTTATAAACGTAATGTTTGCTCCGGTTTTTTCTTTAAGTTCCACAGCAAGTTCAAAAAGCGTTCTTGCAAGCATAGGATAATACTCATTTGTAACCGTATTGCTGCAGAGGAATGAGTGAAGACCAAATTCCTTTACACCTTTTGATTTTAATATTTTATAGCCTTCTATAATCTGCTCTTTGGTAAAGCCGTACTTGGCATCTCCCGGATTGTCCATAATGGAGTTTGAAACCTTGTAAACTCCGCCGGGATTATATCTGCAGCAGATCTTTTCAGGAATCTTTGCAACTTTTTCGAGGAAATCTATATGTGTGAAGTCGTCCAGATTAATAATTCCGCCAAGTTCTTCAGCTTTAACATATTCCTCTGCAGGAGTTACGTTTGAAGAAAACATTATATTCTCCCCGGTAACGCCAACTGTTTCCGCAAGCATAAGTTCTGTATATGAAGAACAGTCGAGGCCGCAGCCTTCTTCTTTCATAATCTGGAGTATATATGGGTTAGGAGTGGCCTTTACGGCAAAAAACTCTTTGTAGCCTTTATTCCATGAAAAAGCATCTTTAAGTTTGCGGGCATTTTCTCTTATTCCCTTTTCGTCATATATGTGAAAAGGTGTAGGGTATTTTTTTGTTACTTCTGTAAGTTCTTCTTTGGTTAAAAAAGATTTCTTTTCCATGTAATTTCGTGCTCCTTGTGAATATTATTCATTAAAAGTCTATGGTGGGAATAATAATACCAATAAGAGCCACTTGTCAAGTTTTAACATATGTTAAAAGGTCTTGTATTTAGCGGGTTTGAAGAAGATCCCTTCAAAAATTTATAATATTTTTAGTATATTTATTCCA
>JAILFQ010000389.1 GCA_024697505.1 Lachnospiraceae bacterium | reverse complement strand
AGATTGTTAAAGAACTTGATGAAATGGGCCTTCTTGTAAGAATAGAAGACTATTCACATAACGGAGGAACCCACGACCGTTGTAAAACAACAGTTGAGCCAATGATAAAGCAGCAGTGGTTTGTTAAGATGGATGAGCTTATAAAGCCGGCAGTTAAGGCAATTAAGGAAGGCGAGATCAAACTCATTCCTGACAGACTTGAAAAGACATATTTCAACTGGACAGATAATATTCGTGACTGGTGTATATCCAGACAGCTCTGGTGGGGCCACAGAATACCTGCATACTATTGTAAAGACTGTGGAGAGATCATTGTCGCAAAGACAAAGGATGCACCAAAGATCTGTCCTAAGTGCGGAAGCGCACATATGGAGCAGGATCCGGATACACTTGATACCTGGTTCTCATCTGCACTCTGGCCGTTCTCGACTCTCGGCTGGCCGGAAAAGACCAAAGACCTTGAGTATTTCTATCCTACAGACGTTTTGGTAACCGGATATGATATTATTTTCTTCTGGGTTATCAGAATGATCTTCTCCGGATATGAGCATATGGGAGAAAGACCTTTTAAGACTGTTTTGTTCCATGGACTTGTAAGAGACTCTCAGGGAAGGAAAATGAGTAAGTCCTTAGGAAACGGAATCGACCCTCTTGAAGTAATAGACAAGTATGGTGCCGATGCTCTCAGGTTTACTCTTATTACAGGTAATGCACCGGGCAACGACATGCGTTTCTATTGGGAAAGAGTTGAAGCAAGCAGAAACTTTGCAAATAAGGTTTGGAATGCTTCCAGATTCATTATGATGAACATGGCTCAGATGGAAGAGGCAGGTCTTAAGTATAATTTAAAGGAAGTTGATAAAAAAGACCTTGAAGACGCAGATTGCTGGATCCTTACAAAGCTTAACGCAACAATAAAAGATGTTACCGAAAATATGGAGAAGTTTGAACTTGGCATTGCAGCACAGAAGATCAACGACTTCATTTGGGAGGACCTTTGCGACTGGTACATCGAAATGGTTAAGCCTCGTCTCTACGGAGATGATGCAAAATCCAAAGAAGCAGCTATGTGGACTCTTCGTTATACACTTACAAATGCCCTTAAACTTCTTCATCCGTATATGCCATTTGTTACAGAAGAAATCTTCTGTACACTTAAAGAAGAGGAAGGTGTTCTTTCCGAGAACGAATCCATAATGGTTTCCGACTGGCCACAGGCAAATGATGAATACGATTTTGCCGAAAAGCTTGAGGCTATAGAGGTTATTAAAGAAGCGGTTAAGGCTATAAGAAATGTAAGAACAGAAAAGAATGTTCCGCCAAGCAGAAAAGCTCAGGTATTTGTTGTTTCTGAAGATGAGCATGTAAGAGGCATCTTTGAAAACAGCAAGAACTTCTTTGCAACCCTTGCAGCTGCAAGTGATGTTCTGGTTAAAGAAAACAAGGACGGAATTGCAGAAGATGCTGTTTCCGCACTTCTTCCACAGGCAGCTATTTACATTCCTTTTGCAGATCTTGTAGATATTTCCAAAGAAATAGAAAGACTCGAAAAGGAAGTTAAGCGTCTTACAGGAGAGGTAAAGAGAGGTGAGGGCATGCTTTCAAATCCGGGATTTGTAAGTAAGGCTCCTGCTTCAAAGATAGAAGAAGAAAAGGCAAAGCTTGAAAACTACAAGGCAACTCTTGCCAAGGTTGAAGAGCAGCTTGCATCATTAAGATAATTGTTTTACTGCCGGTAAAAAGCTTACCGGCAGTATTTTTGTCCTATTTTATAAAGGTAATAAAGACTTGCGATAGAGATGGAAGATTGATATACTGTTATAAGCTTTAAACTTTATGGTTTAAAATAATTTTTATTTTGCAAGATGAAATGGAGCAAGATATGAGTATAAATTTTGACGAAGAGATATTAAAATTTAAACCTGCACCTGAAATAGACAAGGTTGAGGAAGAGATTCTCAAAAGCGATCTTTCAGATGTTACGGATATCATTGAAAAGATAATGAGACCAAAAACCGACAAAAATATGTATAAAAACAATCAGGAGTAAAAAAGATGAGATGTCCCAGATGTGGGCGCGAACTTAGCGGAAAGAGAAA
>JAILFQ010000388.1 GCA_024697505.1 Lachnospiraceae bacterium | reverse complement strand
TTTCTCTTTCTCCCAGATTTCTTCAGCTTTTTTATCCTTAAGGATAATGTTTTTCCTGCTAACAAAGGCTTTCCCATATAAAGGGATATACAAAGTCTTATTTACATTGTCCATTCTATCAACCCCCAAAACTCCGATTTGTATTTGCAATATAAATAATAATTTTAAAGCTTACTCGTTTATTTTCCGCCAACAATTTTTCTTTCATAATAAAAGTCTACTTAGAGAACTTTCCTCTTTATAATCATACCAGAAAGTTCCCTAAACTATAAATGATTTTAGGGAACTTTTTTGGTTAAATTTCCAGATCCTTATCGTAATCTAAAATGTAAAGTTATAATTTCAAAAAGCACTACACTTTCATCATTTTCCCTTTCGGTGTAGTGCTTTGTAGTTTAATTATTTATAATTTCTAAGTACATCCAGTCCCAGGAGCAAAGCTTTCTCGTGGGAATCCGTTCCAAAGCTTCTGGCGTCATACTCATGTACATTAGACAAGGAGTCTGCGGTGAAAAGGAATTGTCCAAAAGCTGCACCTCTTTTTCTGCAAACCGAGGCCAGGGCTGCGCACTCCATCTCAACAACAGAACAGCCTTCCTCCAGACGATACTTGACCATATCTTTGGTTTCTCTGAAAAATCCATCTGTTGTCCATGTTGTACAAGTAACAAACGGGAGGTTGTGGGATTTAAAGCAGCTTTCTATTGCGGCAACCGGCTCTTCATCCAGTTCAATATATCTCGATGCAGTAAGATAATGATAAGAAGTTCCCTCATCTCTTAGCGCCCTAACCGGCACAATGAAGGCGTTCTCCGGTATTTCGGCGAGGGTACCGCAAGATCCGACCGCTAAAACTTTTCTGCAGCCGGAGGAAACCAATGAATCTATGATCTGAGCTGCCGCAGGCGCGCCGATGGTTGATTGCACAAGGCATATATCACCATCTTTTTCATGTAGAACATATATCTTTATAATATGTGAAACGGTGATAAGTTCCTTTACAAGTTCAGCATTATTGTCCCGGGCATATTTGTGCACAACATCACCAAGAAAAGTGAAAAGACATTTTTCAGGCAGATGTATACCTTCTAAATCATGGTCAGGTCTGATCACTTCAAGAGAGCTGTTGTCATATTCAAGTATAGGTATCTCATTCTTTATGATCATTGTGTTCCTCCTTACATCATTCAACAGTGTTAAAAACTATTGGTTATTAGTGTAATCATCCTAAGGTATACTTTCAACCTTTTATCCAAATCATTTTACAATTATTTTCTTTTCCTTTTCTTGATATTCCAATTTACTCCGTGTAAAATTAGAAAAAATTGCAGTATACCGAAAGGAGGATAGTATCATGAAAAACAACCTAAGGTGCGGTTTTACCAAAAGGGAGCAAACCGCAATCGCTCTAAACTGCGTAATTGTAATCTTCGAGATAATTGCCCTTATCATTTCCTTTATGGGAAGGGGTCTTGCAATAATGGTCTTCTTTACCCAGGAGAGTAACACTTTGCTTATGGTGTCATCATTAATTTATCTGGTGTATAAATTCAGCGGAAAGAAGCTTCCAAAGTGGGTTATGTTTTCCCGCTATGTTACCACCCTGCTTACAGCGGTTACTTTTGTTGTAGTGCTTCTTATACTGGTACCAATGAGCATCCCTTACCCGGGAGCGGTTAAGCATTTAATACTTGGAGGCGCAAACCCCTTTATGCACATAGCCTGCCCGGTAATAAGTTTTATTTCCTTTGTTTTTTACGAGGAAAAATACAAGCCCACCTTTAAGGACAATGTTCTTGCGGCGCTGCCGCCGGTGGTTTACGGAATTGTAACGGTTATTCTTAATTACCTTTACATTCTGGACGGGCCTTATCCTTTCCTCAGAGTGCACAACCAGCCGGTCCGGGTGTCCGTATTCTTTTTTGTGGTAATCCTTGGCGGCGGATTTCTATTTGGAATGATAATAAGAAAACTAAAATGTAAAAGATAATATAGCACAAAAAAGCCCTTATTTAAGACTTACAGGATATACAGGCAAGTCTGAATAAGGGCTTTTATTGTTCATTATTTATTATTTAAGCACCGGTAAGCTGTATTAAGCCTCAAAAATGATGGTAAGACGCGATACAACTTACAAAACCACACTTTTATGTGTAGTTTTAGTGGCAGCTTGTGGAACCGCAATTGCCGTGATGGCAATTATGGCCCTCTTCGTGCTCATGGTCGTGGTGATGGCACTGAGTGTCCGGGTCGTAATTAAGGTTTCCCGCAAGATAGTTCTTTACGTTTTCGTCCGCATTTCCGCTTGCCCCCGGGAAGAGTTTGATTCCAACTTCTGCAAGGGCATTTCTTGCTCCCATTCCTATTCCGCCGCAAATAAGCACTTCTACTTCCGCAGCACGAAGGAAGCCTGCAAGGGCGCCGTGGCCGTTACCGTTTGTGTCTATTACCTGTGAAGACTTTATTTCTCCGTTTTCCACATCGTAAACCTTAAACTGTTCTGTCTTTCCAAAATGCTGTCCAATTTCTCCAAGTTCGTAAGTAACTGCTATTCTCATAATATTTTCTCCTTTTTCGTTAAGATCTTTGCTGGCCGGAATGGAATCTATGCGGTAACACCCTCCGGTAATACGGAGTCTTTTACCGTTAAGCATTGCATCCGCCATTTTGTACCTGGCACTTTCATAGATACTTGTAACCGTAGCCCTGGAAACATCCATTGCTGCGGCGCATTCTTCCTGAGTAAGTTTAAGATAATCCACCATTCTTACAGTCTCAAACTCATCCAGTGTAAAAACTACTGTTTCCGAAACTTCTACGCCCTCAGGGGCAAAACTCCAAAAGTCCGGATACTTACCTATTCTTCTGCATGTTTTAGGCCTTGGCATAAATTCTCCTTTTCTGACATATGTCAAAAACTATTATAAGTATATAAGGGTTTCTGACATATGTCAAGAATTAATTAAATGCATATTGAAGCCGATTTCCCCAAAAAGAAAAGGCGCGACTTTAAGCCACGCCTTAAACATTATTCTAAAATGACACTACACCCCCGTCCCCTTGTGTCATAATTCGACTTTTTCCAAACCGTTTTTGTGAAGCACGCTTACGCCGAAGAGGAGCAAGCCCTGGCCCAGAGTGTTTGTGCCTTCGGCAATCCAGTTATATATTGCCTTGTCGAAGTCCATGGAAGCAAGGCGTCCCATGGCGAGAAGGCATATATATGAAAGGACAAAAACTGCTATAAGCCATTTTTTTCTTAACTTTACGGAAAAGATACAAAGGGCTGCGTCTATACAGGTAAGTCCTAAAACCATCATTATTATAAAGATGCCTGTGCCTGTGTAAACTACCGGTGCTCCAACCGCCAGTGCCGTTGTTTTTGTGCTCTTCTTTTGAAGGAACACGGCAATTATTGCAAGTCCCGCAAGAATAAAGCCTATGGACTGAGTCGGCAAAAACATGTCGTTAAGCTTTTGGAAGTCGCATATTCCGGCAGCGTAAAGCAGTTTGTAAAGAGCCTTTAGGGCACCGGCCACAACAATGTTTGTTGTACCTGCCGCAAAAAGTGCAAAAACTCCTTTATTCATTTTAAAATACAAGTCTCTCCAAAGCTTTACGGATGCAATGGCAAAGAGTATAACCGGAATAAGATCAAAAAGAGCCATTCCTACTGAGTATTCTTTCATAAAACCACCTTTTCCCCTTTACCCTACTTATCCTTCTTTGCCAAATGATAAATTGGAAGGAACGGGATAATGATAGGAGTACTGTTTGCGTAATCGTTGTATTCTTTGTTGTTGCCGTATCTTCCAAGCTGCCTTTTTTCAAGACGCTCGGCTCCGTTAAACATAATATAAACTATGCAAACGTAGGCAAGTAAAATTGTTATCCACTGGCCCGCACCCTTTACAGTATCAAGTCCTGTAAGTGTAACACCTGTCCAGAAGAGGATTTCCGCAAAATAGTTAGGGCATCTTACTATCTTATAAAGACCCTTTGTTGCAACCATGTCCGGTCTTTCCTTCTTTTGGGCGCTCTTTTGTCTGTCTGCAACAGACTCAAGTATTATGGCAACTGCGGATACCGCAATTCCAACCCACATAAGAGTTGAAGTCTCCGCACCATTTTCTAAGCTGTTTCCATTGTAAAGTCTGAAGAAAAGAGAACTTGTCTGTGCAACATATAAAGCTGCGCATAAGATCCACATAAAAAACTTTACAAAAACAGGTACAGACTTTTCCTCACCGGTAACTTCTTTTAAAGTTTTACGGTAAGAAGCATTCTTTATTTCTCTTACAAGAAGGAAGCCCGCAAGTCTTACACCGTAAGCAACAAATAAAAGGCACATTATATAATGGGCAAATCCCATTCCGTTGAATGTTCCGGTAAGTCCCATAATTGCAAGAGCCACGCCGATTCCTGCTACAGAAAAGCCGTATCCTATGGAAAGGAAATAAACATATTTTTTAAATCCCACAAGACATATTATAAGGCTTACTGCATACAAGATCCAAATAAGTTCCCAACCCATATACTAGGCCTCCTTTCCAAAATAAGACTTAATATATGCCGCAAAGGAGCTGTCTCCTGTCATGTCTTTTCCTACAAGGTCGTGGGAAAGAGTCCACTTGGAGAAAAGAATAATATCATGCTTTCCTGCCTTTTTAATCTTTGGAAGGTTTGCAAGAATTCCGAAGAGCCATATCGGTGCCCATTTGATCTTTAAAGGCTTTCCTGCGGCATCAAAGCACATTTTAGCCATTTCTTCGTAAGTATAAACTTCTTTTCCGCCTACTTCGTATACAGCGTTTTCATCATTAATGTGGTCTACAATAAACTTTGCAAAATCCGGGCAGTCCACAACATTTGCCTTTACATTGCCATAGCCTTTAAGAAGCTGCATCTGCCCCTTGTCCACGTAAGGCTTAAACACCTTTGCAATGTCGTAAAAATAGCCTGTTGGACGGTGAATTACATAAGTAAGTCCGCTCTTCTTAAGCTCACGCTCAAATAAGTACTTGGCATGAAGCATAGGTACTTCTTCCGCACCCGGCTTGTCGCAGGAAATAACGGAAATATAGGTAAATCTTTTAACACCGGCAATCTTTGCTTCTTTTAAAAGGTTAAGGTTACCGTTAAGGTCTATATCGTATGCGGTAAAACGGGTTGAAGCCCCTGTGAGACCCATTGTTGTAACAACGGCATCTGCTCCTTCGCACAATCCCACAAGACTTTCAGAGTTTGTTGCATCTATTGCTCTGAACGTATACTTACCGGAAAGGCCCTCAATTTCTCTTTCCTTAAGGTCTGCCGCAACTACCTCATGGCCTGCATTTACAAGTTTTTTAAGTATTTCTGCGCCCAAGTTACCAAAAGCGCCTGCAAGTACAACCTTCATTCTTTTATCTCCTTTGCAAATTATTTATTCTTCTTTTCTTTGGATCTCTTATCGTTAATGATCTTCATTTCGTTTGCAGTAATCAAGGTAACATTATTTTCCCTTGCCCAGGAAACGCATCCCCTAAGTACCGTTGTAAGGAAAACTCTCGGAACGTTAAGTATCATTTCCAAAGCATCATCTGTAAACTTAACCTTGTCGTCTATTCTGTCCGCAGCATATCTTACGGACTCAAGAGAAGATTTTCTTATAGGAAGCAGCTCCGCTCTCATTTTTGCGTGCTTGTGGAACCAGAAATTCTTGGAATCCCTGTAACCGTAATCTACCGGCGCAGGCGGGAAGTCTTTTGCACGCACGCCGTTAATGATGGCATCGGAGTATTTCTTCTTCATAAGTATCCTGTCCACTTTTAAAATAAAGTGAGCGCCGAACTTACTTGTAATACCGTTAAAATCGTGGTATGGCGGCTCGTAACCGTCTGTTATGCCTGCTGCATCATTTGCGGCACCGTCCAGGGAACGGTCCCATGTGCACTCTATTACCTGGTAAGCGTCTGTAAGCACCTGAGGTCTTACATCTGCAGGATTTTCCTCCATAATCTGGCTGTTTTCCAGTCTGAAGTTGCACTTTGGCATTTTGTCTTCTGGCTTGTCTCCCGGCCAGGAAAGCTTTACGCACTCTTTAAATGCCTTAGGATCGTCAAGAATAAAGTTGATGGCGCATTTTCCTGTTCTTAAGATGTTCTGTGCCGTATTGGAAGAGTTTCTGCACTGAAGAAGCATTGCATAATAATCTCTTCCGGCTACATAATAAGGCTGTACAAGGCTGTACGGACCAAGTGTTGTCTTTCCGTCCTCTGTAAGTGTGCTTATAACCACCGTAGGCATTGGAAAGAACAAGGATGTCTGATAGAAATTATCTACCACTCTCAAATTTTCAAAACTGCTCATTTTAACAGTCCTCCTTAAATAATTGACAGATTATATTTTTTAAACCGGCAAAATCCTTTCCCGCAAGCACTCTGCTAATAATTGCTTCGGAAATAAAATCCGGAAGTTCCGGTGTATAACTTCTTGCGTATTTTTCACAATAAGGGCCTATGTAATGAGAAAGCTGTAAAACAAGCCTTTCGTGCCCCTTCCCTGAAGCGGAGGAATAAATTTTTACCGCTTCTTTGTCTTTAAAAAGAGTCTCGTTCTTACTCGAAAACTCCAAAACGGCGTTAAATACAACCTCGCAGGCTTCCATAGGCTTTTGCACACCGCTTATTTCTTTTTCAATCTTAGCAACGGTGGCATGCCAGTCCTCCGACATAAATGATGCCACAAGCATTTCTTTGGACTTAAAGTAGTTATAGACTGTACCCGTTCCTATTCCGCATTTTGCAGCCACAGATCTGATGGTCATTTTGGAATAGCCGATTTCGTTAACCTGCCGCCTTGCTTCCGCAATAAGGGCTCCTCTTGGGTTTTCAAGTATTTTTGACATGTTTTTTCCTCATTTTTATGTTTTATGGAAAATCTTTGCTTAAATGAACGTGTTCATCTGAACGTGTTCATTTAATATTATAAAACCAAAAAAAGATATTGTCAATCAATTAACAAACATAGATCTATAAAAATACAAAAAAGAAAAAGGCGCAGCTTTAAGCCGCGCCTTAGATTTCATTTAATTACGAGAGTTGTTGCAATTTTGCAAAAATGACACTACACCCCCGTCCCCGTTTGTGTCATTCTGTGTAGAATTTGTAAACGGTAACGGTTTCGTATTCTTTAAATGCCTTCACAACGGAAGTTTTAAAGTATTCCTTTTCGTTGCAGGCATCCGGGAACATCTGTGTTTCCAGACAAAGGCCGTCACGCTTTTTATACACATGTCCGCCCTTTCCTGCTATTGTTCCTGTAATAAAATTTCCGGCATAGAACTGCATTCCCGGAAGATCTGTGTAAACATCCATCTTTCTGCCGGATTTAGGATCTGAAAGAGTTGCCACAAGTTCAACATCCTCACCGGAATTGTTAAGAACGTAGTTGTGGTCGTAACCGCCGGCCTGCTTAAGAGGCTCATAATCGTCGTCGATACGGTCGCCAATCCTTCTGGACTTCTTAAAATCCATAGGTGTGCCGGAAACTTTTCTAAGCTCGCCGGTAGGGATGAGTTTATCATCTGTAGGAGTAAAGTAGTCTGCATCTATAAATATCTCATGGTCCAGAATACTTCCGGAAGCCTGTCCGGAAAGATTAAAGAATGAATGATTTGTAAGATTTATAACCGTATCCTTGTCGCAGATTCCATAGTAATCTATGGCAAACTCATTATCTTCCGTAAGGGAATAGGAAACGGTAATATCCAGATTTCCCGGGAACCCCTGCTCTCCGTCCAGACTTCTTCTGGACATATCCACAGAAATTATTCCGTCTTCCTCTTCGCCGACTTCTACGTCATACCACATGTTATTAAAGCCCTTAAGACCGCTGTGGAGGTTGTTGCCGTTATCGTTGTCTTCAAGTTTGTATTCCTTACCGTTAATAGAGAACTTGGCTCCTCCGATACGGTTTCCGTTTCTTCCTACGAACGCTCCGAAATATGTATAATTTTCGTCATATCCTCTAACATCATCAAAGCCCAGTGCAACATCGTCAAGCTTTCCGTTTTTGTCCGGAACAATAATGTTGACCACGCATGCACCGTAGTCTGTTACGCTGACTTTCATTCCGTTAGAGTTTTCCATGGTGTAAAGAGTGGCTTTTCTGCCATCCTTTGTTGTACCGAAATCTCTTGCAGTAACTTTCATTTTTATTCTCCTTATGGATTTTTTAAACAGTACACGGTCCGCCCACGACCTGTACAAATCCCTCTTACCAGGTTATTATATTCCAACTTTATATTCACGACAAGATGTAAAAATGCGACAAAAAATACCGGGCATTTACATACCCGGTATAAATTTTTGCTTAATCTACTTTGTTCCGTAAATTCTGTCGCCGGCGTCTCCAAGACCCGGTACAATATATCCTTTTTCGTTAAGATGGTCGTCGAGTGCTCCAATGTAAACATCTACATCCGGATGAGCCTTTGTAAGCTTTTCAACACCTTCAGGTGCTGCAATAAGGCAAAGGAAACGGATTTTCTTAATGCCTCTTCTCTTAAGAAGGGTAATTGCTGCATCAGCGGAGCCGCCTGTTGCAAGCATTGGGTCTACAAGGAATATTTCTCTTTCGGAAGCATCCTGAGGAAGCTTGCAGAAATATTCAACAGGTTCAAGTGTTTTTTCGTCACGATAAAGGCCGATGTGACCAACCTTTGCGTTAGGTGTAAGTGTAAGGATTCCGTCTGCCATGTGCATTCCCGCTCTTAAAATAGGAACAACGCAAAGCTTCTTACCTGCAATTTCCTTAACTACTGTCTTTGCGATAGGAGTTTCTATCTCCTTATCAGCAAGCGGAAGGTTACGGCTTGCTTCATAATAAATAAGCATTGCAACCTCAGAAACCAGTGCTCTGAACTCCTTTGTTGAAGTTGACTTCTTTCTCATGATGCCGATTTTGTGTTGGATCAACGGATGGTCCATTACATAAACATTTGACATACCCTTAACCTCTTTCTCGACGAACGTCGTATATATTAATTTTTCCGTAGGGGAGTATAGCATTTTTAAAAGCATATGTCAAAGGGGGCAAAAATGATGGTACAAGATAATTTTTGTATTTTTATTATAATTTTCAGAAATCTATTTGACACAAAACCACAAAAATGCTACTATTGATGGTGGTGCGATAGTGCACCACGAGATTATTATATTTTGTTGGAGGAAATACAAAATGCACAAGGGTACAGTAAAGTGGTTCAACAATCAGAAGGGCTTCGGATTCATTTGTGATGAGGAAGGCAAGGACGTATTCGTTCATTACAGCGGCATCGTAACAGACGGCTTCAAGTCTCTTGAAGAAGGCCAGGCTGTTGAGTTCGACATCGTTGATGGCGCTAAGGGTCCTCAGGCTACAAACGTAAAGAAGTGCTAATCAAGTTTTAATTTTCAGTGTACCTTTTTCTCATATAAATTATTTATACGGAATAAAGCTATATTGTTAATACCTTGAAATGCAAAGGCTGCCACATAGTGACAGCCTTTTCTTTCCAAAAAGAAAAGATGCGATTTATCCGCATCTTTATTTTTATGCAATTTCGTAATGATGTTTTTCGTTTATCTGCTTTGCAAGTTCTATCGCCTTTGTAAAATCATCGGAATTGTAAATCTTCATAAAATCAAGGAAGATTGAAACATCATAAAATCTTATATCATCTGTCATCATTGAAAGAGCCGTGTCCATGTCAAAGGCCTTTCTGTAAGGACGGTCCGAAATAAGCGCGGCAAAGGCATCACATATTCTTAAGATCCTTGCGGAACGCGGAATGTTTTCCCCCTGAAGATTGTTAGGGTATCCGCTTCCGTCATAATTTTCGTGATGATGATACACCGCTTCGATTACCTTTTTCGGATAATTACATTCTTCAAGCATTTCCTTGGCAATCTCGGCATGCATTCTCATGTACTTTACTTCTTCGATGTGGAACACGGACTTCTTACGGCCGTAAAGGTTATCACCTATCTTAAGCTTTCCGATATCGTGAATACCTGCTGCCGCAAGGCAGATTTCCATTTCCTCACCTTCTATTCCCATCTGGTTGCAGAGCATAAGCACCAAAAGTCTTACAAGCTCTCCATGGTCTGCCGCATCATAGAAGTCTTCCTGAACAGG
>JAILFQ010000125.1 GCA_024697505.1 Lachnospiraceae bacterium | reverse complement strand
TCGTCATAAATCTCTCTTTGTGTAGTGCTTTACAGGGAATCAAGCTTCAAAAAGCACTACACTTTTGAAGCATTTTCTTTTTGTGTAGCGCTTTACAGGAAATCAAGTTTCAAAAAGCACTACACATCGTCATAAATCTCGTTTTGTGTAGCGCTTTACAGGGAATTAGGAACAAAAAAGCACTACACTTCTGTCAATTTTCGCAAAAGTGTAGTGCCGGGCCGTTTTTTAGAACGGGGTGGTGTATTATTTAGAAACTTTATCTATTGCTTCCAGTTCTTCCTTTGTAAAACATGTATTTTCGGTAGCTTTAATGTTATCAAGAATCTGTTCCGGTTTAGAAGCGCCAATAAGAACGGAAGTGGTCGTCTCATCCTTAAGTATCCAGGCAAGTGCCATTTCTGCAAGGGTCTGTCCTCTTTCGCCTGCAATCTTGTTAAGGGCCTGTATGCGGGTAAGCCGGTCGTCATTTATGTTTTCCACTTTTAAGAAACGTCCGTCGGTAAAGACTCTGCTGTCTTTAGGGATTCCGTTCAAGTAACGGTCGGAGAGGAGACCCTGGTCCAAAGGAGAGAAGCATATTAAACCTTTTCCGAGTTTTGCCGCTGTTTCCTTAAGTCCGTTTCTTTCTATTGTTCTGTCGAAGATATTGTAACGGTTCTGGTTTATTATAAAAGGAACGCGAAGATCTGTAAGGATCCTTGTTGCCTCCTCAAGTCTCGGGCCGTCATAGTTTGAAATTCCCACGTAAAGGGCTTTTCCGCTTTGTACGGCAGAAGCCAGGGCACCCATTGTTTCTTCAAGAGGTGTTTCCGGGTCCGGACGGTGATGGTAGAAGATGTCTACGTAGTCAAGTCCCATTCTCTTAAGGGAAGCATCAAGGCTTGCAAGAAGATACTTTCTGCTTCCGAAGTCCCCGTAAGGGCCGTCCCACATTCCGTAGCCGGCTTTTGTGGAGATTATCATTTCGTCTCTGTAAGAGGAAAGGTGCTCTTTAAGAATCTTTCCAAAGTTGCTTTCTGCACTTCCGGGCTTTGGACCATAGTTGTTAGCAAGGTCAAAATGGGTTATACCGTTATCAAAAGCCGTAAAGATAAGGTTTTCCATATTTGAATAAGAAGCTGTGTCTCCAAAATTGTGCCAAAGGCCGAGGGAAACGGCAGGAAGCTTTAGCCCGCTGTTACCGCATCGGTTATACTTCATTGTCCGGTATCTGTTAGAATCTGCCTTGTACATAAAACCTCCCAATAAAATGATGAATTTTTTTGTGCATACGCCGCTGCCTGAGTCAGGGGTGTGTTGCGTTCTTATAAAAAAAGAAAGCGAACAAGCAAGTCCACACCTGCAAGTCGCTTTTCTCCCCATCACCCTCCCGCGAGGGATCTGTAATCCAAAGTCCGTTCCGCAGGAACGAACCTATAACCTTGTTAACGAATTTAGTGTAACATGGGCCTAAAAAGATGTCAATATTAGCTGTTTAATAATATATTTTTTTAAAAATTACTTAAGATTTTTTTTACAAAGTCTTGCAAAATTCATATCTTGTGATATATTTGTATCGGTTAATGTTGTTTATAGGTTAGATTAACCTAACTAAAATTAAAAAGCGCTTACTTCAGATACCCGCAACTTACTATAATTTGACATAACTTACATTGGATACAATCTTCTTACTATGAGTTGACAATACTTACAAAAGGTTGTATATACTTACCGGGTATTAATATAAGTAAGTGTAATGTACACGCAGAGAGGATGGTTTTTATGCCTGTTACCATGATTGAAAACGGAAAAACAGTTACCATAGTTCGCATTAGCGGATCCGAAGAAGTGCGTCAACATCTTTTTGAGATTGGCTTTGTTGTCGGAGAGCCTGTAACAATTGTTAACAACATTAATGGCAACCTTATTCTTAAAGTTAAGGATGCAAGGGTTGCACTCGACAGAAAATTGGCCCAAAAAGTTATGGTGGGTTAATTTATAAGAAGATGCGAAAGTTAGGAGGGCAAAGACATGAAGACACTTAAGGATGTAAGGGTTGGACAGTCATGCAAAGTTGTAAAACTTAATGGCGAAGGACCTGTTAAACGCCGTATTATGGATATGGGAATTACCAAAGGCGTTGAAATCCTTGTTCGTAAGGTGGCACCGCTTGGTGACCCTATGGAGCTCAACATCCGTGGTTACGAATTATCAATTCGTAAAGCAGATGCAGCTATGGTTGAGGTTGAGTAAAAAACCTAAGAAAAAATAAGGCGAAGCGGATGCGTGTTTGCACATTGCAATGTGTAAATTACAGTGTACGGATTGCAACGTACAAATAGTAAAATTCCGTTAAATCGAAAGGAGATAGAAATGGCTATCAAAATTGCTCTTGCGGGTAACCCAAACTGTGGTAAAACCACTTTGTTTAATGCCCTTACAGGATCAAACCAGTATGTTGGTAACTGGCCTGGAGTTACAGTAGAAAAGAAAGAAGGAAAGCTTACAAAGAATAAGGAAGTAGTTATTCAGGACCTTCCGGGTATTTATTCTCTTTCCCCATATACACTTGAAGAAGTTGTATCCCGTACATATCTTGTAAATGAGAAGCCGGATGCAATTCTTAACATTATCGATGGTACAAACATTGAACGTAACCTTTATCTTACATCACAGCTTATTGAACTTGGAATCCCTGTTGTTATGGCTGTTAACATGATGGACCTTGTTAACAAGAAGGGTGACAAGATCGATATTAAGTCTCTTGCAGACAAGTTTGGCTGTGAAGTATGCGAGATTACAGCTCTTAAGAAAAACGGTGTAGACCAGGCTGCAAAGCTTGCCGTTGAAGCCGCAAAGTCTAAGAAAGAAGCTGCAAACCCTGTTAAGTTTGCAGACAACATAGAAGAAGCTATTGCAAAGATCACATCCGTTCTTGGCGACAAGGTAGATGCAAGACTTGCAAGATGGTTCGCAATCAAGATGTTTGAGCGTGATGAAAAGGTTGTTAAGGAATTAGCACTTGATTCCGCTAAGACAGCTGAGATTGAAAAAGCAATCGAAGCAGTAGAAAAGGCAGAGGATGATGACGCAGAGTCCATCATTACAAATGCCAGATATACATATATTTCCGCAGCATGTGCAGGAAGCGTTAAGAAGGCCGGCAAGTCCCACGATCTTAGCATTTCCGATAAGGTAGACAGAATTGTTACAAACAGAATTCTTGGTCTCCCTATTTTTGCACTTGTTATGTTCCTTGTTTATGCAATCTCCATGGGTAACTGGGCTGTATCAATCGGTACAAAGGCTACAGAGTTTGCAAATGATGTAATTTTTGGTGAGTGGGTTCCGGGTCTTTTTGACAAGCTTCTCCTCGATGTACTTAAAGTTGCAGAAGATTCCGTTATTTACGGACTTGTTCAGGATGGTATTGTAGGCGGTGTAGGCGCAGTTCTTGGTTTCGTACCACAGATGCTCGTTCTCTTCCTTCTCCTTGCAATCCTTGAAGATATCGGTTACATGAGCCGTGTTGCTTTCGTAATGGACCGTATCTTCCGTCAGTTCGGTCTTTCCGGTAAGTCCTTCATCCCTATGCTTGTTGCAACAGGATGCGGTGTTCCGGGTGTTATGGCTTCCAGAACAATCGAAAATGATAAAGACCGTAAGATTACAATTATGACAACAACATTTATGCCATGTGGTGCTAAGCTTCCTATTATCGGACTTATCGCAGGTGCTCTTTTCGGGGACAGTTCACTTATTTCCACATCAGCATATTTCATTGGTATCGGTTCAATTATCATAACAGGTATCATTCTTAAGAAGTTTAAGACTTTTGCAGGCGAGCCTGCTCCGTTCGTTATGGAGCTTCCTCCTTATCATGTTCCTTCAGTAGGTAACGTTCTTCGTGCTACATGGGAGCGTGGCTGGTCCTTCATTAAGAGAGCCGGTTCCGTAGTCGTTCTTTCAGCTATTGTTATTTGGTTCCTTTCCAATTACGGTGTTGTAAACGGCAAGTTCGGTAATGTAAACACATTATTCGAAGATGAAAATGTTGTTACAGAAGAATATGTTGAAAAGATCGCAGACAAGATGGATGTTACAGTTGAAGAAGTTAACTCAATGGATGCTTCTTTACTTGCTTCCGTTGGTAACGGACTTTCCTTCATCTTTAAGCCTGTAGGATTTGGTAACTGGAAGGCTACAGTTGCTACAGTTACAGGTCTTGTGGCTAAGGAAGAAGTAATAGGTACATTCGGTGTACTTTATAACTTTGATGATTCCGAAGAAGAACTTGGAGACAACGGTGAAGGAATCTGGGACAGAGTTGCAGCAGACTACACACCTATCGCAGCTTTTGCATTCATGTGCTTCAACCTCCTTTGCGCTCCTTGCTTTGCAGCAATCGGTGCTATTAAGAGAGAAATGAACAATGCAAAGTGGACATGGGCAACAATCGGTTTCCAGTGCTTATGGGCATATATAATTGCATTTATCGCATACAACGTATTCGGTTTATTTGCAGGTGTAGGCTTCAGCTTCTGGACAATCGTTGGATTTGCACTCTTTGCATGTGTTATTTATCTCCTTGTTCGCAAGGGATATAAGCCTGTAGAGGGCGAGAAGACTTTAACAAGCGTTGAAGCTTCCAAGTAATAAAGAATAAAACATCGGCCTGCGCGGTGCAGCTTGTGCCGCGCGGCCTTTTTTAAAAAAGAAAGGAGGACAAAAATATGGTTTTAGCTGCATCATTTTCTTTTGGGACACTTATAGCGTGGTTGATCGTTGCGGGCCTTGTTGCAATTTGTCTTTCCGTTATTATTAAGGATCATAAAAAAGGCGGATGTGTGGGGTGTTCCTGCGCAGGCGCATGCAGCCATTGTTCCGGCTGCGCCGCTGTTAAGAAAAAGAAAAAGTTCTTTGGTTTCTTAAAAACAAAGGCAAACAGGTGAGATTATGAAAGAGATAACCGTTAATGTGGACGGAATGATGTGCACAATGTGTGAGGCACATGTTCAGGAAGCGGTAAGAAAAGCCTTTCCGGAGGCCAAAAAAGTAAAGGCAAACCACGGAAAAGGTTTGGTAACATTTCTTCTTAATGAAGAAGTGGAAGAAGAAAAGGTAAAAACAGCCATTGAGGGCACAGGGTATTATTATAAGGGTATGAATA
>JAILFQ010000386.1 GCA_024697505.1 Lachnospiraceae bacterium | reverse complement strand
CCTGCGATATTACATATGCAACCAACAACGAGCTCGGTTTCGACTACCTTAGAGACAACATGGTTATCTACAAGGAAAAACTTGTTATGAGAGGCCTTCATTATGCCATCATTGACGAAGTTGACTCCATTCTTATTGATGAAGCCAGAACCCCTCTTATTGTTTCCGGACAGAGTTCCAAATCCACAGACCTTTACAGAGCCTGCGATATTCTTGCAAGACAGTTAAAGCGCGGTACCGAAAAAGAACTTTCCAAGATGGATATCCTTATGAACGAGGATTCCGGGGAAACAGGAGATTTTATTGTTAACGAAAAGGATAAGAACGTAAACCTTACCGAAGAAGGTGTTGCAAAGGTTGAGCAGTTCTTCCATATAGAAAACCTGGCAGATGCCGAGAACCTGGAAATCCAGCACAACATCATTTTAGCCCTTCGTGCACATAACCTTATGCACAAGGATATAGACTATGTTGTTAAGGATGATGAGGTTTTAATTGTAGACGACTTTACCGGACGTATAATGCCGGGAAGAAGATATTCCGACGGTCTCCATCAGGCCATTGAAGCAAAAGAAGGAGTTAAGGTTAAGAGAGAGAGTAAAACTCTTGCAACCATCACCTTCCAGAACTTCTTTAATAAGTATGATAAAAAGTGCGGTATGACAGGTACGGCTCTTACAGAAGAACAGGAATTCCGAGAGATTTACGGAATGGACGTTATCGTTGTTCCTACAAACCTTCCTGTACAGCGTAAAGACCTTAATGATGCCGTTTATAAAACCAAGAAAGAAAAGCTTCGTGCAATCGTCGAAGCGGTTAAGGAAGCACACGCCAAGGGCCAGCCGGTTCTTGTTGGTACAATTACAATAGATTCTTCGGAGGAACTTTCCGATCTTTTAAGAAGAGCAGGTATTCCTCATAAAGTCCTCAATGCAAAGTTCCACGAGCTTGAAGCTGAAATTGTTGCGGATGCCGGTCAGCCGGGTGCCGTTACGATTGCAACAAACATGGCAGGACGTGGTACGGATATCAAACTTGGCGAAGGGGTCAGAGAACTTGGCGGTCTTAAGATAATAGGTACGGAACGTCATGAGTCAAGACGTATAGATAACCAGTTAAGAGGACGTGCGGGACGTCAGGGAGATCCGGGTGAATCCAGATTTTACATCTCCCTTGAAGACGATCTTATGAGACTTTTCGGTTCCGAAAGACTTATTGCCATGTTTAATTCCATGGGTATTCCGGACGGAGAAGAACTTCAGCATAAGATGCTCTCCGATGCGATCGAAAGAGCCCAGAAGAAGATTGAGGGCAACAACTTTGGTATAAGAAAGAACCTTCTTGAGTATGACCAGGTAAATAATGAGCAGAGAGAAGTTATTTACGGAGAACGCCGTAAGGTGCTCGAAGGTGAAAATATGAGAGCTTCCATCCTTAAAATGATAACAGATGTTGTGGATGGCTGCGTAGATTCCAGCATAAGCGATGACCAGCTTCCTGAGGAATGGGACCTTGTAGAGCTTAATTCCCTGCTTCTTCCTATAATCCCTGTTGAAGAGGTTAAACTTACCGAGGAACAGGAAAAGCATTATACAAGAAAACAGCTTAAGCAGGATCTTAAAGAAGCTGCCGTAAGACTTTACGAAGCAAAAGAATCCGAGTTCCCACAGAAGGAACAGATGCGTGAAGTTGAGCGTGTTCTTCTTTTAAGAGTAATAGACAGAAAGTGGATGGACCACATTGACGATATGGAACAGCTTCGTCAGGGTATCGGCCTTCAGGCTTATGGTAACAGAAGCCCTATTAATGAATATAAGATGCAGGGTTACGACATGTTTGAGGCTATGGAAGCGGCAATCAGCGAAGATACCGTTAAAGCCCTTATGCATGTCCGTATAGAGCAGAAGATCGAGCGTGAAGAGGTTGCCAAGGTTACCGGTACCAACCACGACGATTCCGCAATACGCCAGCCGGTTAAGAGAACCGCAAAGAAGATTATGCCAAACGATCCATGCCCATGCGGCTCAGGCAAGAAGTATAAATTTTGCCATGGAAGACAGGCTTAACTTACTACAAAAGATATATGCTAACAGAAAAGAAAGAAGGTGAAGGGTTTTGGTAGAACTTGACCAGTTTAAGTACACGCTGTCAACATACCGCGAACCTTTACTCGAAGTGAGGGATTCACTTTGACCTCACAAATAAGAGGGAAAAGGTAGAGGAAATTGAGGCTATAATGCAGGCTCCGGACTTTTGGAACGATGCCGACAAGTCTCAAAATTACGTAAAAGAACTTAATACGCTTAAGAATATCATTAATGAGTATAAGGAACTGGAAACAGAATTTAATGATGTGGAAGTTTTACTGGAGATGGGCTATGAGTCCAACGATCCGGAGCTTATTCCGGAAGTAAAGGAAGCTTTGGATATTTTTACGGAGCATTTCGATAAGGTAAGGCTTTCTACTTTACTCAGCGGCGAATATGATAAAAAGAACGCTATTCTTACCTTGCATGCCGGGGCCGGCGGAACGGAAAGTTGCGACTGGGCTTCCATGCTTTGCAGAATGTATCAAAGATATGCCGAAAAGAACGGTTTTTCATGCGAAATGATAGACTTCCTTGAAGGTGAAGAAGCGGGCTTTAAGTCTGTAACTCTTGAAATTAAGGGCGAGAACGCATATGGTTACTTGAAGAGTGAGCATGGTGTTCACAGACTTGTAAGAATATCTCCTTTCAATGCCGCAGGAAAGCGCCAGACATCATTTGTGTCCTGCGATGTTATGCCGGATATAGATGAGGAGATAAATATAGAAATTGACGATAAGGATCTTAGAATTGATACTTATCATTCCAGCGGAGCCGGCGGACAGCATATTAACAAAACTTCTTCCGCTATCAGGATCACACACCTTCCTACAGGAATTGTGGTGCAGTGCCAGAATGAAAGATCTCAGTTCCAGAATAAGGATAAGGCGATGCAGATGTTAAAAGCAAAACTTTATCTTATGAAGCAGGAAGAGAATGAAGCCAAAGAATCCGGTATTCGTGGAGAGTCCAAGGATATTAATTTCGGAAGCCAGATAAGGTCCTATGTTTTGCAGCCATATACAATGGTTAAAGATAACAGAACAGGCTGTGAAATAGGAAATGCGGATGCGGTCCTTGACGGGGGCATTCAGCCGCTTATAAATGCATACCTTAAATGGTTGGCTACAGGTAAAGACAAGAAGGAAAACTGAAAGGAGTATTACATATGGCATTAACACAGCAGGTTGTTTTTGGAGTCGGAGACGGAGAGTACGGAATTGATGTCTCAAAAGTAAGCGCGATAGAAGCTCTTACAAATGTTGTAACAATTCCTAACGCAGCTTCGCACATTTTGGGAATTATGAATCTTAGAGGAGAAGTTCTTCCGGTTTACAGTTTAAGAAGGAAGTTTGGTCTTGAAGAAAAGCCGGTAGATGTTGAAACAAAGATCATTGTTACAAAGAGCCGCGGCGTATCCATAGCTTTTAAGGTGGATGGCGTTAAGGAGATTCTGGATTGTAATGATGATATGCTTCAGGATTTTCCGGATCTTGCAAGGGGCGATGGCTCGGAATACCTTGAAAAAGTTGCAACGGTAAAGAGCAGACTTATTCTTCTTATTAATGAAGATAAACTTATTGAAGAGGACGAAGCAAAGGCTCTTACAAAACTTGTTGAGCAGCAGAAGTCCAAAGAAGAAAAGTAAATAACGTAAAAAAGAATAAACCGAAAGGAACATTTGGGGAAATGAACAAGTCGGAAATCAAACAGGCTATTAAGGACGGTAAGACCTACCTTGGTATTGAGCTTGGTTCTACAAGAATTAAAGGAGTGCTTATTGACGAAAGCTTTACACCTATTGCCGGCGGAAGCCATGAATGGGAAAACCGTCTGGTAGACGGAATTTGGACTTATTCCATAGAAGATGTCTGGGAAGGAATAAGAGATTGCTATGCAAATCTTGTTAAGGATGTTGAAAAGAACTATTCCGAGCAGCTTGTTAAGCTCGGAGGAATTGGAATAAGCGCAATGATGCATGGTTACATGCCGTTTAATAAGGAAGGGGAAATAATGGTTCCTTTCCGTACATGGAGAAATACCATTACGGAGGAAGCTTCCGAAAAGCTTACCGAACTTTTCAAATTCCATATTCCTCAAAGATGGAGCATTGCTCATCT
>JAILFQ010000361.1 GCA_024697505.1 Lachnospiraceae bacterium | reverse complement strand
CCTCCTGCAGTATCATTACAGTCCTTCATTGAGGGATATTTAATACTTGGTTACGACCATGCAATATGGACAAGTATTTTAAATTCTTTGGTGCTTGCTTTCTTCCAAACGGCTTCTGCAGCACTTGCGGCCTATACTTTTGCAAGACTTAAATTTAAAGGAAGTAATATCCTTTTCGGACTTGTGGTATTTACGATCATTGTGCCCGCTCAGTCTATAATGCTTGCACAATACACAAGTTTCAGACATTTTGACATTTTTGGACTTTTTAAATTGATCAGAGGCGAAGACTTAAACCTTATCGGTTCCAGCTGGGCTGCATATCTTCTTGCTGCAACGGGCATGGGTGTTAAGGGCGGTCTTTACATCTACATTTTAAGACAGAGTTACAGACAGCTTCCTGTTTCTATTGAGGAAGCAGCATATGTTGACGGTGCCGGTTTCTTAAAGACTTTCGTCCACATAGTGCTTCCGGGAGTTTCTGCCACACTTCTTACAGTTTCTGTACTTAGCTTTGTATGGAACTATGCAGATACTTATTACCTGTCTCTTCTTATGGGAAGCAAAGCGGGTACCAGCCAGCTTGCAATAAGGCTTGTAAACGTTCAAAACAACATGAGATGGGCGATCATGGACATAGAAAAATATGTTCCGAGTAAGTATGTTGTTAATTTCGAGTCACCTCTTATTCAAAAAGGTGTTGCTTGTGCTTGTGCAATTCTTGTTATTGCACCGCTTATTATCCTTTACTTCTTCATTCAGAAGAGATTTGTACAGGGTGTTGAGCGAAGCGGTCTCGGTGGAGACTGATAAGTTCTTACGGAAGCCGGGAAGACCGGCTTCCGGATATATTTAAATAATTCGACAAAGAGGTCGAATATGGAGGAGTTAAATGAGCAGAATCATTGGAAACGATTTGCCAAACATTCCTTGGCAGGACGAGCCTGCAGGAAACAGAATGCCGGTCTGGAGATATGACGGCAATCCAATAATTAAGAGGGACGCTATAAAAACATCAAACAGCATTTTTAACAGTGCTGTAGTGCCTTTTGGAAAGGGCTTTGCGGGGGTATTCAGATGTGACAATCTTGGAGTAAGCATGGATATTTTTGCCGGCTTCTCAGATGACGGAATTAACTGGAAGATCAATGAAACGCCTATTGTCTTTGAAGGAGAGGATGAAGAAATACTTAAGAGACAATATCGTTACGATCCGAGAGTGGTATTTATTGAGGACAGATATTACATTACATGGTGCAACGGATACCATGGACCTACAATAGGACTTGCATATACTTTTGATTTTAAGAAATTTGTACAGCTTGAGAATGCATTTCTCCCTTACAACAGAAACGGGGTATTGTTCCCTAAGAAGATCAACGGTAAGTGGGCTATGCTTTCAAGACCGAGCGATACAGGCCATACAAAGTTTGGAGATATTTTCTACAGCCAGAGCCCGGACCTTGAATACTGGGGCCACCACAGATATGTAATGGGTACATATCCGGGAGATGCTTCCGCATGGCAGTCTACAAAGATAGGACCGGGACCTTGTCCTATAGAGACGGACGAGGGATGGCTTCTTATCTACCATGGCGTTCTCAACACCTGTAACGGCTTTGTTTACCGTATGGGAGCGGCTATTCTTGACAAGGATCAGCCTTGGAAGGTTAAGTATCGTTCTAAGTTTTACATACTTGCTCCGGATGCGGACTACGAAAGAAACGGTGATGTTCCTAACGTAACATTCCCTTGTGCCGCACTTACGGACGCTAAAACAGGAAGAATTGCAATTTACTACGGTTGTGCGGACACAGTTACAGGTCTTGCATTTACAACGGTAGACAGATTGGTTGATTGGGTAAAGGAAAACTCACTATGAGTAAACTATCTGTAAATAACAGCGGATTTTATCTGGAAGGCAAGCCCTTCCGGATAATCTCCGGAACCATACATTATTTCCGGGTAGTCCCGGAGTATTGGGAAGACAGACTTAAGAAATTAAAAGAATGTGGAATGAACGCTGTAGAGACCTATACCTGTTGGAATCTCCACGAAAGAAAAGAAGGACATTTTAACTTCGAAGGAATGCTTAATCTGCCCGCTTTTTTGGAGACTGCAAAGGCACTGGGTCTATTTGTTGTTTTAAGACCGGGCCCGTATTCCTGCGGAGAGTGGGAGAAGGGCGCCCTTCCTTCCTGGCTGGAAACCGTGCCGGGGCTTGAGCTCAGATGCTATAACAAGCCTTTTCTTGAAAAAATATCCAATTATTTCAAGAAGCTGTTTGATGTGGTTAGACCATATCTTGCGGAAAACGGCGGACCTGTAATTGCGGTTCAGGTGGAAAACGAATACGGAAGTTTCGGCGACGACCACGATTATATGAAGGCTGTAAAAGACATAATTGTTGCAAACGGAGTAAAGGAACTTCTTTTTACCTCCGACGGACCGGGATATTTTATGCTTAACGGCGGCTCAATTCCGGACACGCTTGCTACAGTAAACTTTGGAAGCAATCCAAAGGATAATTTTGCAAAGCTTAAGAGATTCAGACCGGATTCCCCGCTTATGTGCACCGAATACTGGAACGGCTGGTTCGATCACTGGTACGAAGAACATCACACAAGAGACAGCGCAGATACGGCTGCGGTAATGAAGGAAATGCTTCTTATGGGGGCTTCCGTTAATATGTATATGTTCCATGGCGGCACCAATTTTGGCTTTTATAACGGGGCAAACTATGACGGTTTTTACCAGCCTACTGTAACAAGTTATGATTATAACTGCCCTGTAAGCGAAAGCGGAGACTTAACGGAGAAGTTTTACGAAGTAAGGGATGCCATTGCGGAGGTAACGGGAAATAAACCGGAACTTACGGTTTCCGATTCCAAAAAAACAGCCTACGGAAAACTTATTCCTGTGGAAAGTGCAAGACTTTTCGACAATCTGGAATTTCTTTCCGGCGGAAAAACGGTTAAGAGCAGGGTTCCGCTTTCATTTGAAGAGCTGGGATGTGATTTTGGCTATGTACTTTACCAGTCAGTGCTTTCCGGACCATTTGAAGAACTGGAGCTTTCCATAGACGGTTTGAACGACAGAGCAAGCGTTTATGCGGACGGTAAACTTCTTGGCATTAAAGAAAACACCGGACACAGGGACGATAAGATAACTTTTGGTCTGGACTTTAACGAGACCGCAGACTTTAAGATACTTACGGAAAATATGGGAAGAGTTAATTACGGTTCCCATATTAAGGATTTAAAAGGTATAACAGGTGGTGTGCGTTTTGCCAACTGCTATCATTTCGGATGGGAGAACATAGCCCTTACTCTTGACGATATTTCCGGGCTTGAATGGAAGAAAGCGGGAGATAAGGCAGCCGACAAAGAGAAAAACTTTACGCCGACTTTCTTTAAGTATAAACTGGATGTAAAAGAAAAAGCGGATACCTTTATTAAGCCTGAGGCTTTTCATAAGGGCTGTATTTTCGTAAACGGATTTAATATAAGCCGTTACTGGAACGACGAGGGTCCACAGAAGACTATATACATAACTGCACCTCTTCTTAAAGAAGGGGTAAACGAAATTGTTGTTTTTGAAACAGACAAGGCAGATGAGGGAGGATTACCTCATGTTACATTTACGGACAAAGAAGATCTGGGCTGAGGCACAGAATAATAAAACAAATAATGATGCACGTACGCTCCCATGTTATACCGGGGGCGTACATCCAAATTGCGATTATACTCACGGGGAGATAATGCCCCTTCCCGGTGTTAAAAATATACAGATCGTAAGGGCGAACAGAACCTATCCGGAACTGGCGGATGGCACCAAGACCACTTATAAGCACGGTCCGGATATAGTTCACTTTGCGGGCAGATTTTATATTCAATATCTTGTTTCCCCGAGAGACGAGCACGAACAGGGCGGTTTTTCCGTTCTTGCCTCTTCTGATGGGAATTTTAGTCTCTGTGAATTCAGAGTATCATTTCCTCCATACCGCATTCCAAAGTGTGAGATTACGGATTATAAGGGGCTTACCCATTCCTTTAACGGAGAGACATACGGCTTTATGCACCAGCGTATGAGCTTTTATAAAAGCAGTGAAGGAAGGATGCTCCTCCTTGGTTTTTACGGTTGGTCGCCGGAAAAATGGATGACAAACTGGGATAATTACGGAATAGGAAGAGCGGTAAGAGAAATTTATCCGGACGGAGAAATGTCTCCTATATATTTTATAAAGCCTAACTATCAAGCCGGGTGGAGTAAGGAACTTCTAAATTATCCCCTTTACAGCGAGTCTGAAGATAAAGACTTTGTAAGAGCCTGTGATGAACTGCTTGCAAATAGACTTTATACTCAACAGTGGGCAGAGGAAAACGGCGACGGTGATGATACAATTACAATAAAGCATCCAAAAGGCGGTACAAACCAGGCCTTTTGCTGGTACAGCATAGATAAAGACAACATTATAGGGCTTTGGAAACATTCCAAGGTCGCAAGAAGCTTTAACGGTGGAAAGACCTGGACGGAAGTTAAAACAGAACCAAGTCTTGTAATGAGCGGACAAAAAATCTGGGGACAAAGACTGTCTGACGGTCGTTTTGCCCTTATTTACGACCCGACTCTGGAATCCACCCACAGATGGCCGCTTTGCATGGTTACTTCAAATGATGGTATTCATTTTGACAATATGCGCCTTATACACGGGGAAGTCCCAATGAAACGCTACGGCGGTTTCTGGAAAGACTTCGGGCCTCAGTATATGCGCGGAATAACCGAAGGAAATGAAGATGAACTTTGCAAGGATAACAATACTTATCTGGTTTATTCCGTTAACAAAGAAGATATATGGGTGTCTAAAATACCGCTTCTTACCGGAAAAGATATTTTTGATATGTCCGATTTTGAAACGTGGAATATATACAAACCTTCTTATACGGAATTTAAGACCTTTACAAGTGGCGGTTTTAAACTTTCCGTAAGAGACAAAGACCCTGTGGACCATTTTGTCTGCTTGCATGCTTTAAACATCGGAAGTAAGGGAAGCGTAAGTTTTAATTTTTCAGCGGACCCTACAAGCGAAAAACCTGTTTATATAGAACTTTTGGATTCAAAAGATCATCCGGCGGTAAGGCTTTCCTTTACGGAAAATGACAGGCTTTTATACAGGGCGACGGCAGATATAGAACTGCAAAAATATGAAAAAGGCAAGGAATACGAGATTACATTAAGACCGGATTGTGT
>JAILFQ010000303.1 GCA_024697505.1 Lachnospiraceae bacterium | reverse complement strand
TCCCTTTAATACATTTATAAGGTCCACTCCCGGTCCTTTAACCCACTTTCCGTTTCTTGCAGTCTTTTCGCCGTACGGAACAGCCCAAAAACTTTCAAAGCCGCGGAAATGATCTATTCGGATAACATCATAAAGACGGCTTGCACCATCAATTCTTCTTATCCACCAGCCGAAGCCATCCTCTCTCATTTTATCCCACTCATAGAGAGGATTTCCCCAAAGCTGGCCGTCCTCTGTAAAGTAATCCGGCGGAACCCCCGCAACTTCTACAGGCAGGTTCTTTTCGTCCAGTTTAAACCAATGCGGTTCTGCCCATACATCTGCGGAATCAAGAGCAACATAAATAGGAATATCTCCTATTATCTTAATGCCGGCTTCAGAAGCATACTGTTTTAATTCCTTCCACTGTTTAAAGAAAAGGAACTGAATAAAGGAGTAAAACTCCACGTCTTCTGCCAATTCTGCTTTATATCTTTCAACCGCCTCATATTTATGAAGACGTATGTCTTCATCCGGCCATTCTATCCAGGATACATTATTAAAATGATTCTTAAGAGCCATAAACAGGGAATAGTTCTCAAGCCAGGAAGTATTCTGCTCCCTGAATTCATAGAAATCCTGCATTATATTTTCGGCCGCATCCTTCTTTTTGGCACTTTCAAAAGCTTCTCTGAGAATTTTATACCTGTTTTCCCATAAAAGCCCGTAATCCACATTTAAAGGATCCTCTCCCCAATTAAGACTTGTAAGAGATTTTTTCTTTACAAGACCGTCTGCCACCAACATATCCGGGTCCACAAAATAAGGATTACCCGCATATGTGGAAAAACTTTGATAAGGCGAATCCCCGTAACTTGTTGGCCCAAGTGGCAATATCTGCCAGTATGACTGACCGGCCTTAACAAGAAAATCTACGTATTCGTACGCTGCCTTGCCCAGGGTTCCAATACCGTAAGGCGAAGGCAGTGACGAAACCGACATTAAAATGCCGCTTTTTCTCTCCGCCATCTGTTATTCTCCCTTCTGCTTGATCTAAGCAATAACCGCCACACTTCCGCCGGTTCTTAATGTTGTCCTTAAAATAGTGTGAGCGAACTCTTTTTCTCCCTTTATCATTTCAACAAGATTGTTAACCGCGCAAACCGCAAGTTCCTCTCTTGGCTGAACCAATGTTGTAAGTGTAGGAATCGTAAATTCCGAAAGAATAATACCGTCTATGCCAATGATGGAGCAGTCTTCCGGTACTTTCCTTCCGGCTTCGTTCAATGCCTTAATTCCTGCAATGCCTATAAGATCCGAAATGGCAAAAACCGCTGTAAAATCCTTTCTCTTATTTGCAAGAGAAAGCATTGCGTCGTATGCATCCTTCATTCCAAAGCTTCCGCTTTCCGCAACAAGCCCTTCGTCGAAACTTAAGCCGTTGTCTTTAAGGGCTTTTTTATACCCCAGAAATCTTGCTTCTGAAACTGCATGGTCTTTTGTTGCCGGAAGAAGTATGGCAATTTTTTTATGACCGTTCTTTATAAGATATTCTGTAGCTTTGTATGCCTCTTCTCCGTCCGCAATGGTTACGGAAGAAAAGTGCTTTTTATTTACCACTCCAAAGGTATTTGTAAAAGTGCAGCAAACAAAAGGTATGTTAAGGTTTTGCATTTCCTCTTCCTCAACATCGTACCTTCCGCCAAGCAAAATAACCCCTTTAAGCCTTTTTGCCTTTGAAAGAGCCGCAGCCGCGTGTATCTCATTTTCATCCGACTTTATCTCTTTCATAATAAAGGTATAGCCCGCCTCCGTAACCGCGCGTTCTATTACCGGGATCATATCCGAGTAAAAGGTGTTTCCTATTCCTCTTACAACAAGGCCAACAGACTCTTCGTTGGACCTTACAAGATCCACAGCGCTGTCGTGGGGAACAAAATGCTCCTCTTCAATAACTTTTAGCACTCTTTCCCTTACATCTTCTTTTACATAAGGATGATTGTTTAAAACTCTGGAAACCGTACTTACGGAAACTCCGCACTTTGCGGCTATATCTTTAATGGTCATAGTATCCTCTTTTGTGGTATCGTTTTCATATACTATATAATTTTTGTCAGGTTGTGGAAACGTTTTCATACCTGACATTTATAATATACTCGGCTTGAAATAATTTTACAATCAGTTTTTGCGGTCCCCAAAAAATTTTCCGTTATGCACATACCGCAGTCCTTCTTTTTGTGCATTATGTACAGTATGCAAAAGACCGCCGCGGGATCACCTGCGACGGCCTTTTTGGAAAACCTATGTAAGTTCTACTTTTCTCCTACTATCTGGTACATTTCATCATTTGAAAGGACCGTTGTTACCTTTAAGTACTTTGAAAATATTTCTGCCAGGTCCTCAGCTTTTTGAAGACCGTTGGAAACATGTTTTGCCGCTCTGAAATGATGGGCATCTATTTCTTCTCTTGAAGAGCCATGGGCTACGGTAAGTCTACCTCCCTTTTTAAGATGCTTAGAAAGGCACTTTATAAGTCTTTCTCCATCGGAAAAATGAGGGAAAGCGTTGTATATTACTATAGCATCAAAGTCTTTGTCTATATCTGCTTCTTCCACGTCACCTACAAGGAAAGAAACATTTTCTTCTTTAAATTTGGTCCTTGCTATTTCTATCATTTTTGGGGAAATGTCTACGCCAAGAACAGAAGCTGCATTTCTCTCAAGGTAATACGGAACAAGCACTCCGGTTCCGCAGGCGACGTCCAAAACCTTACTGCCCTTTTTTACGCCTGCGTTGTCCATTATTATGCCAACCTTACGGTCGCTTATTTCCATATCCGCGTCCCAGCCGGAAGCGTGTTCATTAAAAAATTCTATTACTTCACCCTTATTGATCATTTACTCCACCACTTATTTAAAAAATGTATTTGTATCTATTTTTCCGTAGCCGCCAAAGCTTGCCGGGCACTTGAAGATTTCTTCCGCAAGTTCTTTTCCAAGAAAGGCTTTTGTTATTTCGTTGGTCTTTGCGGTAATGTCTACGTCCTTAAATGCATCCTGATATACAACTTTTGCAATATACCATGCATTGGCAAGCGCGATCTCGTAATTTGTGTAGTAGGCATTGTAAGCCATTTCCAGGTAAACCTCTCCCTTCTTCCATGCCTTTACACTGTCAAACATTGTGGAATCTTCCGCATA
>JAILFQ010000255.1 GCA_024697505.1 Lachnospiraceae bacterium | reverse complement strand
ATTTGTGGGAAAGGTTACTTCTGTGGAAGGAAACACAATTACGCTCTCTGTTTTAAATATGGATATGAGCAATATGGGAATGCAGATGGGCGGTGAAAGACCTGAAATGGGTCAGATGCCGACGGACGGAGAAAGACCTGAGATGGGTCAGATGCCTGCGGACGGAGAAATGCCTGAAATGGGTCAGATGCCGACAGACGGAGAAATGCCTGAAACGGGCAGGACTCCGGGAATGGGAGGCTTTGGCGGAATGGGCAGAATGAATGCCGCCGGCGGACAGATGGCTGAAGAAAGCGGGATTACCGCAACCATCATTTTGGAGGATGCGTCTCTTCTTACGGATGCAGATGGAAACGGCATAGACATTTCCACACTTTCCGAAGATGTATATCTTACGGTTTATCTCTCTATTGACGGTTCACTCGAAAGCATTTCCTTAACACAACTATTCAGATAACTCTCATTATTTTTAATAGATCATTTCTTTGTTAACGTAAAGTCTGTCGTCCTTAAAAATTTAAGGAAAGGCAGACTTTTTCGTTTTTGGGCCGCTTATAAGTTTCTTAAGGAAATTTTAATGGTTAAAGCCACTCTACTGTGATAATATTAGAATAACCTAACTTACAGGGGGCAATAAATGACTTTTGATGAAATGATACTCATCCTAAAAACGAGGAAATCTGTGGATGAGATAAATAAGCGAAGAGAAGATATTGCGGGAGTAATCCCAAAGGTTCGGATAATGTTCGACTATGACCAAAAGAACAGATATCATCAATATGACCTGTGGATGCATTCTTTGCATACAGTAGTAGGTCTTCCAAGAAATCTTCCGGATGATTTTTTATATCTTGCCGCATTACTGCATGATATCGGAAAACCGGATTCCAGGTGCGACGGAAAAAAAGCAAATGATACAGACATGCACTACTACGGTCATCCGGAACGCAGCATGGAAATTGTTCGTGATGAGATTATCCCACAGCTTATAAATGATGGCGTAAAGCTTTCTTATGAGGATCAAAGAAGGCTTATTTATTATGTCCACAATCATGATGACAGAGTAAGTTTAAGGCCGAAGACCATAAGAAGGCACACTCAGATTGCATCTTATGATGAATTTAAAAAGTTGATGTACCTTGAGGTTGCAGATGCCAAGGCACATGTACAACTGCCTATAATACAGGAAAGAGTGGATACCTGCACCAGACTTGCGGGAAAAGAGGGCCTTGAGATTTGGGAAAGTATAAAAAACAATAAGACGGACTGGGCAGAATAGCCATATGAAATAATACACAATTATCCGGGATCATTATTGGATAATATTGGGATTGTAGAGGAACCGGTTTATTGTTAAAATAATTTAGAGGGAATTATATAAGGAGGGAGTTTACATGTTTAAATGTCTGGAAAGAGACTTATACAGGAATATTGGCAGAATGATCAAGTCTCTTGCGTTCTGGCTTTTTATTGTTCAATCTGTAGCTGTTATAGGCTGGGTTATTCTTTATCTCATGAAGGCCGGTTCCATATACGTAGCAACACAGATTTATGTCCTTAAAGGAGTTTTTATTCTTATAGTAGGCCCGATCATTTCGTGGGTGATATCTTTAATTTTATATGGCTTTGGAGAGCTGGTGGATAACTCTTCCAAAATTTCCGTAAATACTAACGGCGAAAGAATATACGATTATGAAAAGATAGAAAAAGAGAGGGAAAGAGAAGACAGGCTTAAGATGCTCTTAGACGACAAGCTTATATCCATTGAAGAGTACAATGCTTTGCTTAATAAATCTTACAAGGGGGACGCCGAGGATGGAGAATAATCAGCCGAACGATATAAAGATTGTGAAAAGTGTTCTGGACGAATATCCGGAACCCTCTAAGATTAAAAATTTTCTTGGTGTTGTTGTTCCTGCCTGGATAGCGGTAGGCCTTTACCTGATCGCTTCCGTTTGCACCTGGGTAAGATACAGCCCGCAAAGCATAGAAGCAGGAATATATATCCTTTTGGTTATTCTTTCCCTTTTACTTCCGGCAGGTCTTTTCCTTATGGTGGCTTATAAGTACCACTTAAAACAGGTGGGGACGCTTTTGTATGCCTGCATGATGCTTATATTGCCGGCATACCGTTTCGGAAATATGGTTACAGTGCCAAACGGATATGTTTTCTTCCTTTGGCTTACCTGCATTTTGGCAATCATTGAAACAGTCATAGGTTACAAGAGCTTTTTTATAAGCATTTTGTTCATATTCCTTTCTGTAATGATGGCGTTTTTTAACTCTGCCTGGACAAATGATGTTACTTTTGCTTTTATAGGAGATATCTTCTTCTTTTTCTCCTTTGTAATGTTCAGCTTTTTCAATAAATTACCGGTGGTTATCTACAATCCTCCGGAAGTTGCTCTTGAAAGACTTGAAAAGAAACATGCAAGGGGTAAAATAAGCGAGGATAAGTATAAAATGAAAAGGACAGAGATACTTAAGAAATTATAATGGGAGAGTATTATGATCGATCTTGTTAGGGAGGCTGAGAAGGCCAAAGCAGAAAGACGAAAAACGAAAATAATGATAAGGTGGGTTGTTATTTCTGCTTGTGCAATTATTATTGCTGCGGCAGTAATTGTTGGAATCATTTTTATAAGAAAAGACAACGGTTCCGGCAAAAACGGCGGTTCAGCAGTCGGTACTCCGACACCAACAATAGCGCCTAATCCGGCACTGACAAATACTCCGGTGCCGACCGGTACATCTGAACCAACAAGCACACCGGTGCCAACGAGTACGCCAAAACCGACGAGTACACCAAAACCGACAAGTACACCGAAACCGACAAATACACCAAAACCGACAAATACACCGAAACCGACAAGTACACCAAAACCGACGAGTACACCGATACCGACAAGTACACCGATACCGACGAGTACACCGAAACCGACAAGTACGCCAAAACCAACAAGTACACCTAAACCAACCTGTACGCCAACTCCAAAGGTTGAAAGAGTAGTACATATTAACGGACTTCGTTTGGAACTTATAGATGAGGACAGATATTACGCTGTTACAGGGTACGACGGAGAATACACAATAGTTGAAATACCGACTTTTTATAATGATATTCCCGTAACCAGGATTGATTCCGGAGCCTTTGGCGAAAATTCAACAATAAGGAAAGTACATCTTCCTTCATATTTGCTTTCAATTGAGCCGTTTGCTTTTACAAATTGCAAGAATTTGGAGGAAATAACCCTTCCGGGTTCTCTTACCGCAATTGAAACCTATACTTTTATAAGCTGCCCAAATCTTCAGTATATAATTATTAAAGACGGGGTGAGAGAACTTA
>JAILFQ010000175.1 GCA_024697505.1 Lachnospiraceae bacterium | reverse complement strand
ATTTGTTACGCTTAGTCTCCACCTGCCGAAAACGCCCAGTTACCCGTAGGCAAGTATATAAGCTCCGAACCGCCGTAAACCTCCCAACCTCAGCTTACCCTGTCGAACGGGTTAAGGAGCGAATCGAATTGCATCACTCGCCGCTTCCGTACTCTCTGCGACGGCTGGCTCGCCGTAAACCCGCACTCCAGTGCCCGCACAAAAAAAGACGAGCACCCCGTGCTCGCCTTTTATTAATTTCATCAATTATGACACACCACCCCCGTCCCTATGTGTCATTTTGCTGCAATAAGTCCTTTTGCTTTTAAGAGCTCTGCTGTAAGGACTCCGCCGCCTGCAGCGCCTCGCTTTGTGTTATGGGAGAGGCCTACAAACTTCCAGTCGTAAACCTTGTCTTCGCGGAGACGTCCGGCGAATACGCCCATACCTTTTTCTTTGTCGCGGTCAAGCTTTGCCTGAGGGCGGTTATCTTCTTCAAAGTAGGTAATAAACTGATCCGGTGCGGAAGGAAGCTTAAGTTCCTGTGGAAGTCCTTTAAACTCTTTCCATGCCTTTAAGATCTGTTCCTTTGTAGGCTTCTTCTTAAAGTTTACGAAAACTGCTGCCGTATGTCCGTCGGAAACAGGTACACGGAGGCACTGAGTTGTAATAACAGGGCTTTCTGCTTTTACAATCTGTCCGTTTTCTACTTTACCCCAAATACGGAGAGGTTCCTGTTCACTCTTTTCTTCTTCTCCTCCAATGTAAGGAATAACATTGTCTACCATTTCCGGCCAATCCGCAAAGGTCTTACCTGCGCCGGAGATAGCCTGATAAGTTGTTGCAACAACTGTTGTAGGTTCAAATTCCTTAAGAGCGGTAAGCATCGGTGTATAGCTCTGAATGGAGCAGTTAGGCTTAACAACAATAAAACCTCTCTTTGTTCCAAGGCGCTTTTTCTGTGCCTCTAAAACTTCAAGATGCTCAGGATTTAATTCCGGAACTATCATTGGAACGTCCGGTGTCCAGCGGTGAGCACTGTTATTTGAAATAACAGGGGTTTCTGTCTTTGCATAAGCTTCTTCTATTGCTTTAATCTCTTCCTTGGTCATATCTACTGCGCTGAATACGAAGTCTACCTTGGAAGCTACATTTTCAACATCATTAACATCAAGTACAACAAGTTTCTTTACAGCTTCAGGCATTGGAGTCGTCATCTTCCAACGTCCGCCCACAGCTTCTTCATAGGTCTTTCCGGCACTTCTTGGGCTTGCGGCAAGAGCAGCAACCTCAAACCATGGATGGTTTTCAAGAAGAGAGATAAATCTCTGGCCTACCATACCTGTTGCCCCAAGTATTCCACACTTTAACTTTTCCATTACTTTGAACCTCCGTCATTTGTTTTTCTGCCACGCACATTTGTGTTTCCCACATACTACTACTAACAAAAGAAAAAATCAACCTTTAATTTAAAAAAAATTGAATTTCTTCCCACAAATCTTTCCGGGCTAAATACTTTTCCATATACAAATCTTTACGGACTTAGCCTTTTAATGTTTAAACTTTTCAACTTCGGCTAAAAAACTTACATCGCCTCAAATTTATATACTTCGTCCATATATTTATTCATAAGTTCTTCAAGCTCTTTGTAGCTTTCCACAAAGTTTACTTCGTTTCTAAGCTTTGCAGCCATTGGACGCCCGTTAATATACCATGCCACATGCTTTCGCATTTCCCTTATTCCTATAAACTCGCCAAAGGTTTCTATATGCAGTCTTGCGTGGCGAAGGATCATGCCGGTAACTTCTTCCAGGCTTCTTTTTTCCGGAAGCTTCCCGTTCTTAAAATACTCTTTTATGTCTCCGAAGATCCAAGGATTTCCCTGGGCCCCCCTTGCCACCATTACCGCATCGCAGCCGGTTTCTTCAAACATATTCAGGGCATCCTCCGGAGTAAAAATATCCCCGTTTCCTATTACAGGTACGCTTACCGCTTCTTTAACCTCTCTAATGATAGACCAGTCCGCTTTTCCGGAGTAGTACTGCTGCCTTGTTCTTCCATGGACCGCTATTGCGGATACACCGGCCGCATCTGCCGCCTTTGCAACCTCCACCGCGGACCTTTCACCGTCCAAAAAGCCCTTTCTTATTTTGATAGTTACCGGCTTTTTGGTGGATTTTACAAGAGATTCCACTATTCTTCCCACCAAATCGGGATCCTTTAAAAGAGCGGAGCCCTCTCCGTTGTTTACAACTTTTGGTACGGGACAGCCCATATTTATGTCCAGAATATCAAAGTTTCTGTCTTCTATTTTTGCAGCCATATTGCCCAGGATCTCCGGATCATTTCCGAAAAGCTGAAGTGCAACAGGTCTTTCTGCATCATTTACACGCAAAAGGTTTACCGTATTCTCGTTGTTATACATTATTCCCTTTGCAGATACCATTTCCGTATAAATAAGATCGGCACCGCACTCCCTACATATCTGTCTGAAAGGCAGGTCTGTTACCCCGGCCATAGGGCCGAGGGCAAGACGCCCGGGAATAGTTACGTTTCCGATCTTAAAAGGTTCATTATAAAATTTATTTTTTTCCGACTGTTTTTTCATAAGTAATACGAAGACCTTTCATAGTAAGCATCGGGTCGTAAACATCTATTACATCGGTGTTTTCCGAAATAAGCTTACCAAGACCTCCGGTTGCTATAACTTTTACTTTGGAAAGCCCTGCTTCTTCAATGGCTTTCTTAACTATATATTCTGTCTGACCAATGTAGCCGTACACAAGACCTGCCTGCATACTGGTTACGGTATCCTTGGCAAGTATTGTTGACGGCTTAAGGATTTCCACCTCAGGAAGCTTTGCAGTATCATGCCAAAGGGCGTTTGCGCAAATTCTTATTCCGGGGCTTGTAATACCTGCTATAAGGGAACCGTCTTCTTTA
>JAILFQ010000162.1 GCA_024697505.1 Lachnospiraceae bacterium | reverse complement strand
CCCAGCATAAAATAACTGTCTTCCGGTACCGTAACAGGTCCAAAAGATCCGTACATAGGTTCAAAAAGATAGTCCTCGTACAAAACGTCTCCGTCTATAAAAACGTACCCGTCTCTTATTTCCACCGTTTCCCCCGGAAGTCCGATAATCCTTTTAACATAAAGAAGATCGTCTGCCGTATCGTCCGGTGAAGGGAAAATAACCACGTCTCCTCTTTCCGGTTTTCCGAAAACATAAGCCATTCTAAGCCCTATAACCTTATCTCCGGCCGCCAATGTATTTTCCATGGATGTGGAAATTACATCGCATCTGATAATAACAAAAAAATTGATTCCGAGAGCAATAATTACCGCAAACAAGATAGTCTTAACCCAACTGACTATCTCTTTTCTTATTTCTCTCCTTCTTTCATCTCGCATTTTTAATGCCCTTTCAGTCCATATTCACCGAGTCTGTAAATCTTAAAAATGCTGCCTTCCCTGAAGAAGTACGTTTATAAACACCGGCCTGTTCAAGAACTTGAACAAACACTTTACCTACTTCTTCGTCTATTATTTTGTCCACATTGTCCTTTGTGAAAGTTTTATACTTCTCTACCAGTTGATCTGCCCAATCGCCATGTGCTGCAATGCCTTCTGTATCACAAACAGGCATTCCGGCAATAAGACAGTTTTTTATCTCCTCAAGTTCGTTCTTAAGTCTTGATGGAAGTACCGCAAGCCCCATTACTTCAATAAGACCAATGTTTTCCTTCTTTATGTGGTGAAGTTCGCTGTGAGGATGATAAAGTCCAAGTGGATGCTCAGGTGTTGTAAGGTTGTTACGAAGAACAAGGTCCAATTCAAAAGAACCATTATTCATTCTTGCAATCGGTGTAATTGTATTATGCGCTTCCCCATCGGTATTTGCAAGTATTACAGCCTCTTCATCGGTATAATTTCTCCATTTTTTCAGAATTTTTTCCGCAAGATCGATAATTCTTGTCTTATTACCGGAGGAAAGTCTTATAACAGACATCGGCCATTTTACTATTCCGGCCTTAATGTCCTCGAACCCTTTAAAGGAAAGAGGTGTTTCAATCTCTGCCTTAGCCATTGCAAAGGTATAATTTCCTCCCTGGAAATGATCGTGAGTGAGTATAGACCCTCCCACAATCGGAAGATCAGCATTAGAACCCAGGAAATAATGCGGAAACTGTTCCACAAAATCCAGGAGTTTGGTAAAGCATGCTCTGTCTATCTTCATAGGAGTATGATTACTGTTAAGAACTATGCAATGCTCGTTGTAGTACACATAAGGAGAATACTGAAAGCCAAATTTCTCCCCGTTAAGAGTTATAGGTATTATTCTAAGATTCTCTCTGGCAGGATGATTTGTTCTTCCTGCGTAGCCTTCATTTTCCATGCAAAGCTGGCACTTAGGGTAACCGGATTGTTTCATAAGCTTTGCCGCAGCAATTGCTTTTGGGTCTTTTTCAGGCTTTGAAAGGTTGATAGTAATGTCTATCTCGCCGTACTCGCTGTTCACCTTCCACTTCTTATCCTTGGCAACTCTGTCTGTGCGGATATAGTTTGTATCTTTTGCAAGCTCGTAAAAATAATCCGTTGCTTTCTTTGTGTCTTCTTTTTTTAACTCATTAAAGGTCTTTATTACTTCACCGGGTCTTTTTGTTAAAATACCCATAACTTTTGTATCAAAAAGATCCCTGTATGTTACCGTATTTTCAACAATTAACCCTTTTTCCGCGGCATAATCACAGAATCTTTCAAGTATAAGAGAAAGATTTTCTCTGCTCACTTCGAGGTTTTCTATTTCTTTATTGCGCTCATTTTCATCGATTTTTTCCACAAAACCGTCTTCATCATTTGTATCCGGAGAATCCATTAAAAGAAGGTCAAGAAGTCTGTTTACGGTATAAATTCTGTCTTCTTCATCTATAAGACCGTATTTTACGCCATATGAAACAAGCCAGTTAATTTCATTCTTCATAATACTCTCCTAAAACTATTCGTTAATCTCTACAGGTCCGTCGCCGACTTCAACAACATAAAAATCTGCGGCATAGCCAATCTTCTGCTTATATGCATCCCCGACAACCTTAATAAAATTGTCTGTGCAGTCCTCGCGTACGATACTTACCGTACATCCACCAAAGCCTGCTCCTGTCATACGGGAACCTATAACTCCCGGAACCGTCCAGGCAGTTTCAACAAGTGTATCAAGCTCTATACCTGTTACTTCGTAATCGTCTCTTAAGGAAACATGAGAAGCATTCATAAGTTTACCGAAAGTTTCAATATCATTATTCTTTAAAGCTTCGACAGCCTTGATTGTACGTCTGTTTTCATAAACTGCATGTTTTGCACGACGTATCTTGACCTCGTCATTTATCACATCTTTAAGGTCTTCGAATTCTTCTTCGGAAAGAGCTCCAAGAGAAGGCACATCCTTTCTGGTTTTAATAAGTGCAAGTGCATCTTCGCACTCCTGTCTTCTTTCGTTGTACTTACTATCTCCAAGACCTCTTTTTTTGTTACTGCAGGCAATAACGATCTTAGCTCCCTTTAAAACTATAGGGGCATATTCGTAAGAAAGATCGGCCGTATCAAGGAATATAGCATTATCCTTCTTTCCCATTGCGATCGCAAACTGATCCATAATTCCGCAATTAACACCAATAAACTTATTCTCTGCCTTTTGAGTAAGCTTTGCAATTTCCACAAAGTTTATGTTAAGGTCAAAAAGTTCTCTTGTTGCAAAAGCAGTAACAACTTCAATGGAAGCAGAAGAAGAAAGTCCGGAGGAATTCGGTATATTACCGAAGAAAAGGAAATCCATTCCTTCATCAACCGTAAATCCCTCTTCCCTCAAATGATAGATCACACCCATTGGGTAGTTGGCCCAATCGTTTTCCTTATCATATTCAAGTTCTTCAATATCTGCGGAAATAATTCCAAGGTTTTCAAAATTCATTGAATAAAAGCGGCAGGTATCCATTCCGTTTCTTCTTACAACAGCATATGTACCGATTGTAAGTGCGCAAGGGAATAC
>JAILFQ010000158.1 GCA_024697505.1 Lachnospiraceae bacterium | reverse complement strand
TCTTCCGTTCCCCAATTATCCAGCGCATAATAGTCAGCTAACGCCTTCTTATAGTTGGAAGAATCATAGTCAAAAATAAAATATTCGTTAATGTAGAGATCAAAAAGAGACAACTTATCCTCAAAATCCTTATCAACTTTAGGCTCTTCCGTCTCTGTTTCGGACTGGGTTCCCTGTTCCTGTTTCTGCTCCGGTTCGGGCGTTGTCTGCTGCTCGCCTTCTCCTTCAATATCTATACCTTCAACAAGAGTTATTCCGGTTCCCTTTCCGCTTGTTGTTTCAATGTCTTTTTCAAAACAGCCTGCTGTTGCCAGAAGCATAACCGCAAGCAATGATACCAGCCTAAATCTTTTTTTCGCGTTCCTGTTCATATTTCCTCTTTCCTTCAGAAATCCATCCGGGTCTTTTCCTGAATCCTTCTTTAATTTTATCTTCCTATCCTTTTATTCTTTGTAAGGTAAATACTCCAACGGGTTAATCGCCTTCCCGTCTATGTAAAGTCCAAAATGAAGGTGCGGTCCGGTGGCAACTCCGGTATCACCCACGTAAGCAATAAGTTGCCCTCTTTCCACTTCATCTCCCTTATCAACAAGAAGCTTGCTGCAATGCATGTACACGGAAACAACCCCGTTGCCGTGGCTTATTCTTAAATAATTGCCGGCACTCTCTCCGTAACCTGCGTGTATAACTTCTCCCGCAAGAACGGAAATTATAGGTGTTCCCACAGGGCTTTTGCCGATATCTATTCCCTGGTGATATGTTGAAGCCCCTTCAATAGGCGCCTTTCTCGGTCCAAAATAAGATGTTATCTTGTAACTTGAAGGCACCGGCCAAAGAATGTTGTCCAAAGAATGATTAAACTTATATTCGGCTTCTATTCTGAGTCTTTCCGCCTCAGCAGCAAGTCTTTCTTCTTCAAGCACCGTAAGTTCTTCTATTGTTGCACCCTGGTAAACTATTTCATCCCAGTAATCCGCAATTGTATCTTCGTCCAGTCCTATTTCGTTTGCCAGTTTTATTATTCTGGCTGATTTTGCCGCCTTAAGAGTTCTTACACTCTCAAGCTCATATTCCTTCGTTGCTTCGAGAGCCGTAAGTTCTTCAAGTTTTGCTTCCAGCAAAAGTCCGGTTTCGTACGCCTCGTTTTTTGCATTTTCATACTTCGTATAAAGGCTGTTGTCGTAAGCGGTTATCTGCATCCGATATTCCAGTGCATTCAAGAAGTCTGATATCCCGGCGGATCCAAACAAAACATCAAAAAAGGTATCGTCACCGTTTTCGTACATATACTTAATGCGAAGTTTCATCTGGTCATACTGTCTGTCCGCATAGGCCTTGGAATTTAAATACTTTTCCGTAGCAGACATAATATCCAGCCTGCATGTGTCTATTTCTGAACTAAGTTCTTCTATCTGTTCGGAAAGTTCCGCACTTTGTTTGTCCAGCGCCTCAATGTGTCCCGCAAGTTCGGTTCTTTCGTTGGTAAGTTCCTCTGTCTTGTCTTTAAGGTCCTTAAGCATCTTTTCCAGTTGGGCTTTTCTTGCCGCAGCCGCATCTATCTGTGGCTGATAGGAAACCGAATTATCTTTTTTCTTATCGGTACCGGCAGCAAAAACGGAGCTCCCTTTACCGGTTCCCGAAACAAACAGCATTACAACCGTAAGGAGCGCAAAAGCCATGATCTTTATTCTTTTTTTCTTTAATTTCTTCTCCGGCATTTTCTCTCCGTAAAACTAATGAAGGTCTATTTTCTTAATCTGATCTCTCGCGGTAAAACTACCCACAAGAGCGCCAAGTCCTACAGCAAAAACAAGTGCCATAGGTATAAATCTGCTCATCATTTCCGCCCTGTCCACAAACTGAAGTTTTACGAAAACAGGTGAAAACTGTGCCATCATCACACTTGTAACCCTTCCGTAAATAACATTCAGAATGATCAAAGGAGCAGCCGCCCCAAGAAGCCCTATACAGACTCCTTCAACCATAAACGGAGCTCTTATAAAATACTCATCTGCGCCTATTAAAGACATAATTGCAATCTCGTCTCTTCTTACCTGCACTCCGGTAGAAACCGTAGTATCTATAAGGAAGATCGCAACCGCAGCAAGAATGGCAATAAGCACAAATGATGTTACATATATCATAGTACGAATACCCACAAAACTGTTTGCAAGGGCATCCGAATAATTAACTTTTCTTACTTTATCAAGCCTTTTAAGATATTCAACCAGATTGTCCTGATTATCTGCATTTCCAAGATAAACCTGCAGGGAAGCGGAATCCGCAAGAGGGTTGTCCTCCCCAAATGATGCAGCCACCTCTTCGTTAAGATTTTCGGATTTGTATCTTTTCCATGCTTCTTCTGCAGAAATATATTCTACTCTTAATACATCTCCTCTTTCCCTAAGGATAGTCTCTTTTACGGAAAGTATCTCTTCTTCGCTTGTATCCTCGTTAAAAAACACTGTAACAGCTATAAGATCTTCCGCCGAAGATATCATATAGTTAAAGTTGGTAAAAACCGAATAAAAAAGTCCGAGTAAAAGAAGACACGTAGCCATCGTTCCTATGGAAGCCAGACTGTAGACCCTGTTTACCCAAAGGCCCCTAAGCCCCTGTTTTAAGCAATAAAGAAAGTTTTTAAATCTCTGCATTGTGGTAAACACCCCTTTCTTCATCGCTCACAACCCTGCCTTCATGCAGCGTGATAACCCTTTTTCTCATCTTATCCACTACTTCGGCGTTGTGGGTAACAACAATGACGGTTGTACCTCTCTTGTTAATATCGTCCAGGAGTTTCATAATTTCCTGTGAAGCTTTCGGATCCAGGTTTCCCGTAGGCTCATCCGCAAGAAGGATAACCGGATTATTTGCAAGAGCTCTTGCAATAGCAACACGCTGCTGCTGTCCGCCTGAAAGTTCCGAAGGATACGCCTTGTATTTATCCTCCAGCCCGACAAGAGAAAGCATTTTTGCAACCTGACGATCTATCTTCCAGTCCGGAACACCAACGACTCTTAAGGCAAATTCTATATTTTCCGCAACAGTCATTGTTTTAAGAAGCCTGTAGTTTTGAAAAACAACGCCTATGCTTCTTCTGTACATGCTTGTCCTGTGGCCTCTGAGTTTTCCCACATCCTTGCCGGCAACAAAAATTTTACCCTTTGAGGCAAGGATCTCTTTGAGCATAAGTTTAATGAGGGTGGATTTGCCGGAACCGCTCTGCCCGGTTATAAACACAAACTCACCCTTTTGTATTCTTATATTCACATTATGAAGTGCCCTTACATCCTTTGAATAATCCTTGCTTACATCCTGGAAAAGGATAACGGGCGGTTCAAGCTCTATGGCTTTTATCTCTCTTGTAATGTCAAAGTCCATTAATTCCCCCCGAAGTGTGTCCGATTGCGTATAAATAGCTTTAAAGGCTGCGCAGACACATATCCGCGCAGCCTGAATTTTACCGAATCAGATATTTTGGTTCTCCATGTATTTCATATACCTTACAACCATAAGAGCAATCTTGAAGGTGATTGCATCTTCAAAAACACGAAGATCCAGATTGGTGCTCTTTTGCAGTTTATCAAGTCTGTATACAAGTGTGTTTCTGTGTATGTAAAGCTGTCTGGAGGTTTCAGAAACATTGAGGCTGTTTTCAAAGAACTTATTTATCGTGCTCAAAGTTTCTTCATCAAAGTCTTCTATGGATTTTCCGTCAAATATCTCTTTTATAAACATCTTGCAAAGAGATATAGGAAGCTGATAAATAAGTCTGCCTATTCCAAGATTTGAATAAGCAACAATATTGCGGTCACTGTAGAAAATCTTTCCTACATCAAGTGCCATCTTTGCTTCCTTATAGGAACGGGAAACATCTTTAATCTCGTTAACTATTGTTCCGTAAGCTATATTAACTTTTATCATTGCTTCGGTATTTAACATATCCAGCATAACTCTTGCGGATTTTTTAAGGTTTTCGTAGTTTTCGCTTGGCTTTAATTCCTTAACAATGATTATGTTCTTTTCATCTACTGCCGTAATAAAATCTTTAGTCTTTCCGGCATAAAGAGTACGTACCGTTTCCAGTGCATTGGAATCTTTCTCGCTAGGTATTTCCACAAGGAAAACAACTCTTCTTGCATCCACATCTATGTGGAGTTTCTTTGCTCTGTTGTAAATATCCACAAGAAGAAGGTTATCCAGGAGAAGATTCTTAATAAAGTTGTCTTTATCGTATCTTTCTTTATATGCAACAAGAAGGTTCTGAAGCTGGAAAGCTGCCATCTTGCCAACCATAAAAACATCATCGCTGTCTCCATGTGCAAGTACAACAAATTCAAGCTGTCTGTCATCAAACACCTTAAAGAACTGGTAACCGGAAAGCACCTGGCTGTCCGCCGCGGAATCCACAAAGGTAAGTACCGCGTCTCTTAAGTCTTCCATATTAGGTATTGTAGTAGCAAGTACCTGTCCTTCTGTATCCATTACGCATATATCCGTTCTTGTAATGGACTTCATTCCATCTATAGTGCTTTGTAACACCTGATTTGAAACCATATTTTTACCTCTTTCGATTGTAAACTTTGATTCTTTCCCTTAATAAAATATAGTAGCACAAATTACCATTCAAGTCAAAAAACTTTCCTTGTTATTCAATAAGAATACACAAAAAGAAGGCCGCAAATGCGGCCCTCTTGTCTGTTTATTATCTATTCACTTCTGAGTGCTTCTACAGGGTCCTTCTTGGCCGCCGTTCTTGACGGGAAGAAGCCTGCGATAAGTGTAAGTGCCATACTTATAAGAACAAGTACAACCGCGCCCTTAACAGGAAGAGCAGATACGCTTCCTATTCCTGCAAAATGATCTATTGCCATATTTATCGGTA
>JAILFQ010000154.1 GCA_024697505.1 Lachnospiraceae bacterium | reverse complement strand
AATCCGCCGTAAAATCATACAAACTTGGACTTCGTCACGGCATACCCATAGGAGCAGGCTATTTTGCGGTATCATTTTCTCTGGGCATAACCGCAAGCCTTGCAGGAGTAAATGCAATACAAGGCTTTATAGCAAGTTTGTTTACCCTTGCATCTGCGGGGGAATATGCAGGCTTTACAACAATGGCTGCCGGAGGAAGTTATGTGGAAATGGCACTTATGTGCTTTATTGCCAGCGCAAGATATCTTCTTATGGCATGTGCCCTCAGCCAGCGCATGTCCGAAAATCTCCCCTTCCGTCACAGACTGGGCATAGGTTTTTGCCTTACAGACGAAATATTTGGTATTTCTATTGCAAAACACGGTCCAACAGACCCATTTTATATGTACGGAGCCGTTTCCGTTGCCGCACCTCTTTGGGCTCTTGGAACCTCCCTTGGAATAGTCATGGGAAATCTTCTTCCGGGCAGGATCGTATCGGCTTTAAGCGTTTCTCTTTACGGAATGTTCCTTGCAATAATCATTCCGCCGGCAAGAAAAAACAAGGTGGTTGCCGCACTGGTACTTGTAAGCTTTGCACTCAGCTACTGCGGAACATATATTCCTTTTATAAAAGATCTGTCCTCCGGTACAAGAACAATTATTTTAACACTGGTAATAGCTTCTGTTTTTGCACTTCTCTTTCCGGTTAAAGAAGAAAAGGAGGAGAAGACCGCATGAGCCACAACACATATATTTATATCTTTATAATGTTTTTTGTAACTTTCCTTATAAGGGCGCTTCCCCTTACACTTATAAGAAAGCAGATAACAAACCGCTTTTTAAAGTCTTTTCTTTACTATGTGCCTTATGTTACTCTCGCGGTTATGACTTTTCCGGCTATATGCAGGTGTACCGACAGCCCTCTTGCAGGGCTCCTTGCTCTTATTGCGGGAATTGTTCTTGCATATCTTGGCGCCGGTCTTTTTCCGGTGGCAATTGCCTGTTGTCTTGTAGTTTTGATTACAGAATTTTTTATATGATCCAAGTCCGGGTCAAATAAAAAAGGGGCCTCGCCCGGATGATTAAATCATCTGAAGCGACAGCCCCTTGATTTTTATAGGTTTTCGTAAATAACAAGAAGTATTATGCTAATCGTAACTGCTCCAAGGCCCACAATAAAGGCCTCTCTGAACCAGCTCTTCCTCTTTTGCGTTTTTCTCAGCCTGTATTCGTAAAAGTTTTCCGGATGGTCATCATGTTTTCCCGGTATCAGGTTGTGTTTTCCAAATTTTGAAAAAGAATATCCCAAACCGTCAAATTGTCCATCCGAGGCTATAAAACTTATAATTCCTATTCCAAGGAAAAATCCTCCCGGTACAAAAAGAGCATCACACAATACTTTCAATGCCCCCTCTGCGGTTTCCAAAGAAAAGACTTTATTCAAAAACGAATAACCGATTGCAAAAGCAAGAGTAACTGCAATATTTGTGATCAGTCTTGTCTTATTTATGCGGGTCTTTTCTTCGATTTCCGTATCTTCCGGTGAATATGTGCCGCCTTCGGATACTGTTTCATTTTTTTCCTTGTCCGGTTCTTCTGCCATATTATAATCCTAATTCTTTCTTGTACTTTTCAAACTCTGCGTTATTGCACTTTACAAAGTGTCCCGGTGTAATCTCTCTGAAAGATGGCTTATCTACGGAATAATCGTGCTCTGCAAGAGGATTATAGGTAATTCTCTTTCTTTTCTTTTCGTATTCCGGATCAGGAAGAGGAATAGCGGAAAGAAGGGACCTTGTATATGGGTGGAGAGGGTGGGCAAAAAGCTCATCCGAAGTAGCAAGCTCTACCATGTTACCAAAGTACATAACACCTATACGATCGGAGAAGTATTTAACAACCGAAAGGTCATGGGCTACAAAAAGAATTGTGAGTCCAAACTTATCACGAAGGTCGTTGAGAAGGTTAATAACCTGAGCCTGAATGGAAACGTCGAGAGCGGAAACCGGCTCGTCGGCAATTATCATTTCCGGCTGCATGATTATGGATCTTGCAACACCTATACGCTGACGCTGTCCGCCGGAGAACTCGTGTGGGTAACGTCCCGCATGCTCTCTTACAAGGCCGACAAGCTCAAGCATTTCGTAAACCTTTTTCTCTATTTCTTCTTTATTTCTTTCGCCCTTAATAATAAGGCCTTCGGAAATAATCTCTTTAACGGTCATTCTTGGGTCAAGAGACGCAATAGGATCCTGGAAGATCATTTGGATCTGAGTTGTAAGCTTTGTCTTTCTGGCTTTTCTAAGCTCGTTCCTGTACTCTTTGGCAAGTTCCTTATTGTCCGGTTCTGCCTTTAATCTTGCGCGGTACTTTTCCTTAACATTTTCGGTCTCCTGCTTACGGAATACCTTATCGCAATTGTTCTGATCGAATTTTGCTTTTTCGATCTCCACATTCTGAGCCTTTACGTATTCGGAAAGTTCCTTTTTAAGCTTGGATTTTTCCTCTGCGCTTGAAGCGTTCTTTATCTTTTCGCCGTACTCTGCCTTGGCTTTCTTAATGTTTTCCTTGTAGCCTCTTGTACCTGCACCCGTGCGGATTCCCTTAAAGTAAATGTTACCGCCGGTAATGTCGTAAAGCTTAATGATGGAACGTCCTGTGGTTGTTTTACCGCAGCCGGACTCACCAACAAGTCCGAACACTTCGCCCTTCTTAATGTCAAAGCTTACATCATCTACTGCCTTAAGTTCTGAAAGAGGACCCATTTTAAAGTACTGACAAAGGTGCTCAACTTTTAATAAAACTTCCCTGTCGTCTGTATTATTCGGCATCTGAAGCACCTCTCTTTCTAAATCTTGCAATTCTGTCCGTTACGCTCTTTGGAGGTTCAACCTTAGGAGCATCCGGATGAAGAAGCCATGTTGCCGCATAGTGTGTGTCGGTTATCTTAAACATAGGCGGCTGCTTCTCAAAGTCTATCTTTAAGGCATACTTGTTTCTTGCCGCAAACGCATCTCCCTTTGG
>JAILFQ010000019.1 GCA_024697505.1 Lachnospiraceae bacterium | reverse complement strand
CCTTGGCCAAAGCTTTATCTTTTGTGTAAGGGAACTATTTCGCCCTCCATACTACATGACGGGCGGAAAATTTTTTTGGTTACACCTTTATTAAAAAAATTTTGATTTTTTTTCTTTTATGTTATATAATCCGTACGTTTGTTAACATGGAGGACATAATTATGAAAGTTAAAGACTTTTTTAAAACACTTATACCTGCTGTTTATGCAGGTCTTTGTATAGGAATAGGCGGAAGCGTTTTTATTGCCTGTGAAAATAAAATAGCCGGCGCTTTTATGTTTACCGTAGGCTTATTTACAATTCTGATCTTCGGCTTTAACCTTTTCACCGGAAAGGTTGGTTACATCTGTCAGAGAAAGCCTTCCTACATTTTAGAAGTTCTTACAGTCTGGCTGGGGAACTTTATAGGAACCTACCTTGTTGCTTTCTTATTAAGATTTACAAGAGTTTACGAAAGCCTTGTTACAAAATGCAATACTATGGTAGCCGTTAAAGAAAGCGACTCCCTTTTAAGCCTTCTTATTCTGGGAATCTTTTGCGGAATGCTTATGTTTATTGCGGTAGACTCCTTTGGAAAATGCGAAAACAAGGTTACCGCAACGCTTATAGTGATCCTTGGTGTTATGGTATTTATACTCGCAGGTTTTGAACACTGCATTGCGGATATGTTCTACTTTGCATTAACAAAATCTTATCCGGATGCACTTCTTATGCTTCTTGTAATAACAATAGGAAACGCCATAGGCGGAAACCTCATTCCTCTTATGCAAAACATACAGAAAAAATTAAACGCTTAACGGATATAAAAAAGAGGCATCAAATGATGCCTCTTTTTTATTCACTTAGGATCTTCTTTAAGGAATCTATATCTTCCGCCTTAACTCCTGCTCCCACAAGGTAATTATACACTTTTTCCGATAAATTCTCACCACTTGCCATATCCACAGTGTCCATGTATGTTTCAATGATGGACGGAGTTCTGAGTTTCCCTATATTCCCAAAGTTTGAGAAAAGAAAGTCTCTGTAAAGGTCTTCTTCCGATACTCCCATAAGAGCATTCACAAGAAAAGCAAGCATTCCGGTTCTGTCTGTTCCAATGCTGCAATGGAATACTACCGGGTAATTATCTTCGTTTCCAAGAATTTCAAACAGCTCGGGAAGTTTATCCTTATTAAGGAGAATTATATTACCGCCGGACTTTAACGGCACAGAGTAATAGGTAACACCATCGCCTAATGGACTCTTTGTTATGCCACCGTTTTCATTATCATCTACGGTTCTTAAATCTATTTCCGTTTTGATCAAAAGGTCTTCTGTAAGAGTCTTGATCCCCTCTTCCGTAACAAGAAGTTCTGTAGATTCATCTTTATTGAATTTACTTGAGCGGTATAAAAGCCCTTGCTTCACATAGCCGCCCTCTTCTCTTGTCCAGCCGCCCACATCTCTTATGTTGGTTACGCCTTCAACAAAAAGGTTTCTTGGTGCAAGAGAGTCTGTAACCAGGTATGAGACCGATGCTTCCTCTTTGCCGCTATGCTTTATATAGTACTTGGTATGAATCTTAAGATTATAGATTTCTGTTTTTCCGTCTTTTACCATGTAGTCGGTGCCGGCAGAAAAATCCTCATACTCGGATATATAAAGTTTTGTATCCGAACTGTCGGCAGAAACAGTAACCGGAAGCGGTTTTGAAAGCTCCTCCGTTCCGTTTGCATAGACTTTATAATTGTCGTATGTATCATTTAAATAATTTTCCTGAAGCTCTGTGTGGAAACTTACGGCAGTTTCTTCAGCCTTGCCGCATCCTGTTACTGCTGCCAAGAATACCGGCAATAAAACCGAACAGAGCCATTTTATCTTTTTATTTGTCTTATTCATAAAAACCTCGTTTGTTTCATTATTTATCAATCATTTGAAGAAGAGCTTGACGGAGTCGGTAAATAAGGAATTAGAGAACTTGCAAGCTGGCTTATAGGCATTGTCTGAAGAGTTACCTTACCCGGACCCGTAATTACTGTGTTAAATAAACTTTCACCGCCAAAGAGCATATTTTTTATTCCTTTTACGGACTGAATATCCAAAGAACAACTTGAATCTATTATGGCAACATAACCCGTTGCAACAACTATTTTTTCTCCCGGAGCCAGTTCTTTTGTAACAGGGCTTCCGTCTATTTCAAGAAAAACAGTTCCGTTACCGGAAAGCCTCTGCATTATAAAACCTTCACCGCCAAAGAACCCGGCTCCAAGCTTTTTCTGAAAGAACACAGAGGACTCCACTCCCCTTGTTGCCGCAAGGAATGCAGATTTTTGGCAGATCACCTCTTGGCCGTTTCCCACTTCCACCGCAACAATATTGCCGGCAAAACTTGAACCGAAAGCGATCTTTCCTTCACCGTTTGCCGTATATATATTTCTGAAAAGTTTTTCTCCGGAAAAAAGCCGTCCTATTGCTTTTCCAAAGCCGCCTGCGGAAGTCTCCATCTGCATATTGGAAGACATCCAGCACATGGCACCGGATTCACACTGCATGCTTTCACCGTCATCAAGTTCACACTCAACAACAGAAAAAGGCTTACCTATAATTTCGTACTTCATAACTCTACCTCCTCAATAGTTTAAACATTATTGTTTATTTGTTTCCATACCTACATAACCTGTCTTTTCAACAAGTTCTCTTCCCTGGTCTCCTGTGCACCACTTAACAAACTCTCTTACTTCGCTTGTTGCGTCGGACCTTATAACAACATAAAAATTGTCTGTGATAGGGTAAGAACCGTTTCTTATATTTTCCACGGTAGGACTTATACCGTTAATGTCAAGAAGCTTTATCTCGTTATTTTTAAGCATTTCTGTGCAATAAAATCTAAAGGAATAGCCCAGAGCATTTTTATAATTCTTATAATTTGCAACTTGTTCCACTATTCCGGACATTGTGTCTACTCTTTCTTCGGAAATAGGCTCTTTAACGGGAGTATCCCCCATAAGTTTTAAAAGTGCCGTTTGGCTTCCGCTTCCCTCATTTCTTTGGTAGGCAAGTATATTGCCAAGCTTATCCACCCCAAGTTCCTTCCATTTTGTGGTTTCTCCGGAATAAATACTTTTAATCTGATCTACCGTAAGCCCGTTAAGAGGATTCTTCGAATTTACAAAGAACACAAAGGCCTCATAACCTATAGGGTAAAACTCGAATTTTATTCCGTTTTCCTCGGCAAGAGCTTTTTGCTTTTCCGAAGGAGAAGCAACAAAGATCACATCTGCAAAACCATAGATCAGGTTGGTATACGCATTGGAAGTTTTTGATGCCGTAACATTTTTAAAGTAGTAGTCCTGATCTTTTTCTCCGAAAGTTGCTTTTGCAAAAGCGGAATATACGGGATAAAGAGCTGTGGCACCGTCAAATACCACCTTATTTTTAAATTTAAACGTAGATTCTCCGGAAAGGGTTGCAACCTTATCTTTATACGGAGCATACTCGTTAACAACAAAATTGTTGCTGTCCGAAAGCACCGGCACTTTGGAATCCGCATATTCAATACCGATCTTAATTCCGAGTGTAAGAATTGTAGCTGCAAAAAGGGGAACAATAATCTTTATTGCCTTTTTGAAAACAGGAGTAAAGAAAGCAAAAATAACCGTTAATTCTATAAGAACAAATGCAAGTGCCACTATTATACAATAAAAAGTCGCATCAACAGTGGTAAACGCCGCTATAAATAAAATGTAAAAATACGCGATCAGCAATATAATCGTAATATATACCAATATAAAAGCTTTTCCGGCGATCACTCTCGGCTTCGTGCCTGATTTGATAAGTTTAACCGGAATCAATATAAAAACAGCGAGTGCAAAAAGCCAAAAAGCTATATCATAACCCCCCATATAATTTCCCTCCTTATAAAGTTCCTCCGAATATCAGAATACCATTTATTTAACCAAAGGTACATATTGCTACATTAGAATATGGTTATTTTTTATGTAAATGAGGGTTGCAAGGTAATAAGAAAGTCTTGTTATACCATCTTCAAGATCGTTTCCCAAAAGTTCTTTTATCTTCCCCATTCTGTAAATTATGGTGTTCTTATGTATAAACATTTCCGCGGATACCTTGCTTACACTGCCGTTATGCTTTAGGTACAAAGAAAGTGTCTTTATCAGATCCGAGGAATGTTTTTCGTCATACTCCATAAGCGGTTTTAAAAGTTCGTCTCTCATTTCCTTAAGCAGTCTTGTATCGGAAACGGCATAAAACAGTCTTTCTAATCCAAGTTCGTCAAAGGATTCGGAAAGTTTTCCCTCTTCCATGGCACATTTAAGAGCGTATTCCGCTCTTTTGTAAGAAATATGAACATCGGAAACATCATTTACAGGGCTTCCAATTCCAACAAAGACTTCCTGGTCCGGCATTCTCTGCTTAACTCTGTGAAGAAACCCCTCCATTATTTCGTCTCTGGAGGCGTCGTCCACAGCATTGAATATTAAAAGAAAATAGCCGTTATAGTAAAAAAAGTGGGCATTATGAGATATATTTTCCAGGTATATCTGTAATCTGTAGCCGATTCTTTTTCTGTCCATGGAATCCATGCTGTCCAGAGTTTTCGTAGCAAATGCCACCACCTGAAAACGCCCGTCTGTATCAAATGATGCGGAAAGTTCTTTTCTGTACTCATCCGCCGGCTCCGGATGCTCTATGGCCGTTATAAAGGCGGAGGAAATCTGCTCATCAGTCTGGGACTGAAGGAAAATGCTTACAGTAAGTTCCTTTATCATATCCGCCATGGACACTTCCCAGGGCACTTCGATTATAGGAAGATCGCACTCATCGGCAAGATCCAGTACTTCTTTTGGTATGTCTTTAATGTAAAAACCTGTATTAACCACAAGCCCCGCCGCATGGTGCACATTTAAAATGCTGATAAGTTCTATAAGCTTTTCTTTTGTGGGAAAGCCAAGGCCTGTTGTAACCGCCAGTTCTTTTCCCATAAAAGCGGTTGTAATTGTAGTATCCTCAACCATAAGCAGCCAGCTTATGGAATTGGCCCAGCCGTTTTTACCGGCAACAAGGTCCATTTTGTACCTTTTTCTTCCGACAATAAGCATATCTTCAACAGTAAAACCCATATTTGTCACCTCACTGTTTATAATGATACCATATTTTTGTGCCGGCGTCACAAAAAGCTAATAATTATTTTAACTATTTTACCATTGTAACCCTGTTTGTATGTGATAAGATGGTTATAGTAATTGAAAACCGCTTTTAACAAAGGAGGTAATTGTTATGATACAAGACGCATCCTTTTATGTTCCAAGAACGACTATCAAACCTGATTGGATTAAAGCAGAAAATTACGAAAACAGCCAGGAGTTCATTGACAGAATGAATGCCAAAGTGGTCCTGAACATAAAAAAGCTTCTCAGTAAAATTTTTAATAAATGATTGCCGAAAATAAATGAAACGTCCCCGGTTTTTCCACCGGGGACATTTTATTTTATCTGTTATTTTTAAATTTCGATAATGTATTCTTAGTATTCCATGGCAGAACCTACAAGACAGGCATAAAGATTACCGTTTTCCTCGTAAGGCTCAAATACTCCCGTAACCGTTACATTGGTACCGGCCGCCGGAAAATCATCCGGATAAACATGGTCACCTTCAAGCTTAAACTCTATTCCCTGAGCGCAGCACGCCGTTGCGTCTTTGATTATACATGCAAAATAAACAACATTATTTGCCGTATCTTCATACACGGAAAACTCACCGTTCATTTTTACGGTTCTGCCCACATATTCTTCCGGATACATAAGTATATTCAGTACCTGAGCATAAACCATTGTTGGACTGAGAACGGTAATATCAACTATTCCGTCTTCATTAGTTACAACGTAAGAATCTTCCTCCGGTTCCGGGTCGTCAAGGGGAGCATCGTCCGGAATAAGCTGTTTTCCGCTTGTGTTTGAAGTGTTATTTTGTACAACTCCGTCTTCCGTTATATGGCTTACGCCGCAACCGGCAAGCACAAGTACAAGACCGGCTATAAGCACCCTCTTTAATCTTTTCATCAGCCCCTGCCTCCCACTTTTCCCGCAATCAAGCAGGCAAAAAATGCAAATGCATCCACCGCAACTATTGTGGAACCAACCGGTGTTCCCGCAAGTATGGAAATTAAAATACCGGTTAAAGCGCAAAATACCGAAATTATTACAGAGCAGATCGTTACGGATTTAAAACTCTTAAAAAGCCTCATTGCGGAAAGTGTAGGGAATATTATGAGTGCCGAAATAAGAAGGGAACCCACAAGATTCATTGCAAGCACTATTATTACCGCCGTAACAACTGCTATAAGAGTATTATAAACATTAACCTTTGTACCCGTTGCCTTGGCAAAGTTCTCGTCAAAAGTAACAGCAAATATCTTGTTATAGAATACCACAAAGAATATTACAACAAGGATGGAAAGAACCACACTCAGGTACACCTCTCCTTTTTTTAATGTAAGGATGGATGTGGAGCCAAAGAGTGTTGAACAAACATCTCCGGAAAGGTTTGATGATGTGGTAAAAAGGTTCATAAGAAGATAGCCCAGAGCAAGTGCTCCAACGGAGATCATTGCTATCATTGCATCCCCTTTAATCTTCCTGTTCTGTCCGGCTCTTAAAAGAAAGACCGCACATACAACTGTAATAGGAAGTATTACCACCATATTATTATCATTTGTAAGGCCGAATACACCTGCTATGGACATGGCACCAAAGGCAACATGGGAAAGTCCGTCCCCAATGTAGGAAAATCTTTTAAGCACCAAAGTAACACCGAGAAGCGAGGCACAAACAGAAATAAGAACACCTACAATAAGCGCATATCTTACAAAAGGAAACTGCATATAATATGCAAGCTTATTAAATATTTCCATCTTGCTCATCTCCTTCCATTGCAAGGAAGTTTTTGCCAACCTTACTGTTTAAATACTCGTCTTTTGTTCCAAAGAAAAGTTTGGAACCAATGTGTAAAATATGGTCTGCGTACTTAACTGCCGCTTTAACATCATGAGAGATCATAATGATGGTTATACCCTCATCATTAAGTCTCTTTATAAGTTCATACATTTCTATGGTAACCTTCGGGTCCAGACCGGTAACAGGCTCGTCAAGAAGCAGTATCTTCTTTGTGGCGCAAAGTGCCCTTGCAAGAAGCACTCTCTGCTGCTGGCCGCCCGAAAGTTCCCTGTAACATTTATTCTTTAATTCCAATACATGGAGGTAGTCCATATTTTCATAGGCAATTGCTTTCTCGGCCTTTGTGTAAAAAGGAAGAAAGCCCATACGGCGCTGACAACCGGAAAGCACGATCTCTTCTACGGATGCGGGAAAGTCCTTCTGAACTTCAGTCTGCTGAGGAAGGTAACCTATTTCGTTTTTAACCTCCGGACTAAATTCCATCTTGCCTCCGATTGCAGGTATAAGTCCCAGTAAAGTCTTCATAAGTGTAGACTTTCCGGTTCCGTTTTCACCCACGATATAAAGGTAATCTCCCTTATTTACCGTAAAATTAATGTTTTCGATTATTTCTTTTCCATCATAGCCTATGCTAAGATTATTCGCCGTAATATATGGCATATTGCACCTCACACATATCATTAAAAACTGTAAATTTTAAACGCTTTTATTAAAGTCCGAGAGCCTTCTTTAATACCTTAAGGTTCTCTTCCATAATTCCAAGATAAGTTGCTCCGTTCTTTACATCCTCTGAAGTAACGGACTGCATGGAGTCGAGAGTAAGAATTTCCTGGTCTTTTGTCTTTGTGTTTTCCTTAATTGTATTGGCAATCTTACCGTCTGCAGACTCTATCTGAAGAATGGTTGTAAGACCAAGTTCATCTACTTTTCCTGCAAGGAATGTAATTGTTTCGAAGCTTGCTTCGGATTCAGCGGAGCATCCCACAAAAGCTGCATAGTAGCTTAAACCGTAGTCGTCTACCATATATCTGAATGGGAATCTGTCTCCGAAAAGAATTGTATTAACCTTTGCGGAAGCTACAGCAGATTCGTACTCTTTATCAAGCTTATCAAGCTTATTTGTATAAGCTGTAAGGTTATCGGAGTAAAGCTTTGCATTTTCACTGTCAACTTTTTCAAGAGCCTTTTCTATAGCCTGGCAGATAACTTTTGTACTCTTAAGAGAAAGCCAGACATGCTCATCATACTCAACTTCCCCCTCTTCATGTTCATGTTCATGCTCATGCTCTTCGCCCTCTTCATGGTCATGCTCTTCGCCTTCTTCATGTTCGTGCTCTTCGCCTTCTTCATGCTCATGCTCATGTTCGTGGTCGTGGCCTTCCATACCCTCAACCATTTCTTCTTCCTTAACGGAATCTCCAAGAACCTCAAGGAGATTAATTACCACCATATCCTTATTTACTGCTTCGGAAAGGGCATCATCAACCCAGCCGTCAGACTCGCCGCCAACATAAATAAATACGTCACAAACGGAAATCTTTGCAATGTCATCAACTGTAGGCTGGAAGCTGTGAAGATCCACACCGTTATCAAGAAGCATTGTAACATCTATATTATCTGCACCTTTTGCAATTTCTCTTACATAATCATATTCAGGGAAAATTGTTGTAACAACGGATATCTTATCTCCGTCCGAAGCGTTTCCGGAGCCGCTGCAGGCAACCATATTTCCAATTATTAAAGCTGCGGAAAGAACCGCACATGCTAATTTCTTAAAGCTAAACATCTTCATTATATATAATCCTCCGATTAAAAGTATTCTGTCCTTGTTTTTATATTACAAACAGAGCATCTTCAATCGTTTAATCTTACCTTTCTTGCAATAAGCGAATCTTCGGTCAAACATAAAATATATGTAACGGTTCTTAAAAAGAACTCTGTGTGAAGTCCTATATAAACAGCCGCAAACACAATTCCCGTTCCGGTTATTTTAAGTATCATACTGCATACTTCTATCATTTCGCACACCGGACAGTGGTCGTGGTTGCACTCATGGTCTGCGTGCTCGGTTATGTAAAAACCGGAAAAGAGCAAAAATAATACGGTTACAAACAAAACCGCTACAGATATCACTTTATTGGCTTTTGAACCTTCCATAACCATATTCCCCCTTCCGATTTATTTAAGGCATTTAATCTTCTCTGCATTTATCGCAGACCCCGTAAAATACGGTTCTTTGAAGATCTATGGAAAAACCATGGTGTTCAAGTATGTGTTCTTTTGTCTCCGCAAGATCGTCGCAGTGCAAATGAATGAGTTTTCCGCACTTTGTACACTTAAGATGAAAACAGGTCGAGCCGCAGTGAACCAATGGATTTATATACTCAAAACACGCCGGTGAGTTGGCATCCAAAACGTATTTCTTAACAAAGCCTTCATCAACAAGTTTTTCAAGACCTCTGTAAACAGTGGTTGTTCCTATTTTCTTGCCACTTTCGTTAAGGTGCTTGCAAACATCGTTAACAGTAACATGTTCCCCTTCTTTTGAGGAAAGAAATTCTATAAGTTCTTCTCTTTGTTTTGTTTTATATTCGCCCTTTGCCATATTTTCTTCTCCCAATTTGAAAACCGTTTTCAAATCTAACTCATTATAATGATTTTGTCAATATGAAAATCATTTTCAAATTATAAATTTTTAATTTATTCCCGTTTATACACAAAAATCCCCTCGGGCCGCAAAACACAGCCGAGGGGATCCATATGCATATGTATTGTTATTATATTTTCATTGCAGTCTCGTAAGCGCCCCAGATAACACTTCTTAAATTTCCTATCTGTAAGCAGTCTCCCACAAGATGCACTTTCTTGTTGCCATTGGCCTCAAGAGGGGTTGGAATATAGCCGGCGGACGAAATAACGGAATCACACTTTATTTCTATTTCCTTGCCGTCTTTTTCCGTACAAACAATGCTTCCGTCCCTAACCTCTTTAAGAGTTGTTTCCAAATATACAGGCACTTTATTAAGAGCAAACCACTCTCTTAAATAGGAAGAATTGGCAAGACATACACCCTTTTGAGATACAAGATCGTCTTTCATCTCAACTATAATAGGCTTATGTCCCTTAAGAGCAAGCTCGTAAGCTATTTCGCTTCCTGTAAGTCCTCCGCCTATAACCGCTACGGTTTCTCCAACTTCCTTTCCTGTAAGGAATTCGCAGGCCTCTATCATTTTTTCGTGGCCGGGAACTTTTCTTAGGACTCTTGCGGTAGAACCGGTAGCAACAATAACGTCTCCGTCAAACCCGGAAAGGTCCTTTATTTCTGTATTATAACGAATCTCTACATTAAGCTTTTCCATCTCACGCTTGTACCATGTAAGAAGGTCTCTAAGTTTTCCCTTATAGCTTTCCGCACTGGCAGCAATAAAGGTTCCGCCAAGCACGTCACTCTTTTCATAAATAACAGGCTTGTGTCCTCTTAAGGTAAGAACTCTTGCGGCCTCCATACCGCCTATACCGCCGCCTATAATAGGAACGGTCTTAGGGTTGGCCGTCTTTTTAATATAATGCTTGCTCCACTGCATGGTCTCTGCATTAACGGCGCATCTGGCAAGATGCATACTGTCCGAAAGTTCCTGGTCGTTCGGAACACCCTTGTAGTGGCACATATTAAAGCAGCCGCTGTGACAAAGAATACAAGGTCTTATGTCTTCTTCCCTGCCCTCCATAAGCTTTGTAACCCACTCCTGGTCCGCAAGGAAGTTACGTGCAAATCCGGCACCGTCAAGTCTTCCCTCTTTAATGGATTCTGCTGCAACCTTAGGGTCCAGACGGCCTGCGCATACAACAGGAATATCCACAAATTTTTTAATATGCTCAACATCTGCCAGGTTACAGTTTTCCGGCATATAAATTGGCGGATGAGCCCAGTACCAGGCGTCGTAAGTACCATTGTCGCAATTTAACATATCGTACCCTGCATCCTGAAGATACTTTGCAGCCTTCTCGGACTCTTCCATTGTACGTCCAACTTCTTCGTAGTCTTCTCCCGGAATTGCACCCTGTCGGAAGCCTTTTGTCTTGGAAACCACCGAATATCTTAATGATACCGGGAAAGCATCTCCGCAAACCTTCTTTATTTCTTTAACAATTTCTACCGCAAAACGATAGCGGTTTTCAAAAGAGCCACCATACTCATCCGTTCTCTTGTTTACATAAGGGAGAGTAAACTGGTCCAAAAGATACCCTTCATGTACAGCGTGTATTTCCACACCATCCACACCGGCATCCTGTAAAAGCTTGGCAGTTTTACCAAAAGCCTTGATAAATTTATGAATCTCTTCAACCGTCATTTCCCTGGATGGTACCTTATCCGACCACCTGTTTGGGGAAGGTGATGCCGTTGCGGTTATTTTATCAAGGTTCATAAAAGGTTTTGAAAGAACCCTTAACGCCTTATTTGTATAAAGGTTTTCCATCATTTCACTGATGGTAAAGGATCTTCCGAAGCCGGCTGTAAGCTGTACAAAAAGCTTAGCTCCGGTTTCGTGGAACTTTGGCATCCACTTTGCCAGGTCTTTATACATTTTTTTGTTTGAATAAAGCCACTGACCGAGCATTGGGTTGTACACCGGCTGGCATCCCGGCAAAACAAGCCCCGCATTGTTTTTTGCTACATCAAGAATAAATTTTGCACCAACCTTGTCAAAATGGTTAACCTCCATCCATCCAAAAAGGTCTGTGCCACCCATGGAAGTAAGAACAATTCTGTTCTTTATCTCGCAAGTGCCAATCTTCCAAGGGGTAAAAAGCGGTTCTAACTTCTGGTCCATTTTCCCTCTCCTCTCACACAAAGTTCTGCTGCGCAGAACCGATTTATTACACCCCAAAACACCGGACTAAAGCAGAAGATGCCCCATATATTGCTTTATCCGATGAATTTTTCAATTGTACCGATAAGTTTATCCTTATCTATAGGCTTTATAAGGTAGCCTTGAGGCTTAAGAGCCAACACCTCCGAAACCTTTTCTTTTTCTGTAACACCTGTAAGAAAAAGGACCGGTATATTCTCCACATCAAACTTTTGTCTTAAAGTTCTAAGAACAGAAGGTCCGTCTTCCTCAGGCATCTGATAATCTAAAAGGATAAGGTCCACGCTTTTGGATTCCAGGTAACGATAGGCAATCTTGCCGCTTATGGCAGTTGCCACATCATACTTATCGTGTAAGTGTTCCTTTACCACTCTGAGCATTATAGGATCATCATCTACGATCAGCACTCTCTTTCTCTCATCTGTTTCCTTAAGCTTTTCAAGTTTTTCCATAAGAGCGGCCTGTTCCGCAGCTCTCTTTTCCTTTTCCTGCATATAGTCAAATATAACAGTCTTTACACTGTCTAAGGAAATAGGTCTTTCAAAGCACTTATCTGCCATATAAACCGCAGCTTTTTCAAAAGCATCGCAGTCTTTCTTGGAGCCGGAAACAAGCACCATTATATCCTCTCTTGTAAGAGTTCTCTTTACTTCCACAAGTCTTGCTATATCTTCTTCGGTTTCACCGTTCAAACATATAAAAAAAACATCCGGTTTAAAAAAGTTAATGTGATTTATCATATCCTCACATCTGTAAGAAGTTGTAAGAATATCAAAATCCGAAGATAAGTATTTAAAAAAATCATCAATGATTACACTTTGTTTGCCTGTAAGTAACATTTTGCATTTGTTCATCCCCGAGTCCTCCGTTTTTCATTGGATTGTATTATTTCATTATATTTTCAAGTTCTCTTTGTGCAAGTTCCAGACCATCCTCTATACTTACTTCACCTGTAATTATATCTCTCATTCTGTCGCCCAAAATAGTATAAAACTGCGGCCATTCGCTCATGGTAGGTCTGTAAACACCGTTTTCAAGAGCTCCGCATATTATGGAGAGCTTTGGATTTTCCTTAAGCATCTTCTCATCCGTAAGGCAGGAATATCTGCAAGGAACTCCACCATGTGGCATTGTGGACTTTTGTACCTCTGCTTCGCAAAGATAGTTTAAAAGCTCGACGGCAAGTTCCTTTGTGGTACAATTATTGGTAACTCCCATTGTCCAAATCCCGTATATATTAGAGTTATACTTTACACTATTCTCTGCCTTTTTGCCCGGAAACTCCACGTAATCAACCGATGTTTCCATACTGTTTCTGCACCATCCCGGCCATCCGACGCCAAGAAGAGCCTCTCCGTTTTCAACGGCACTTATAAACTCATCTTTAACAAGAGCTTTTCCGGTAGAGATCATATTAATATAATAACCTAAAGCCTCTTTAAATTCCTTTGTATTTACGGTAGGATTATTATCTTTATCAACAACCCAT
>JAILFQ010000381.1 GCA_024697505.1 Lachnospiraceae bacterium | reverse complement strand
TATGCGTTTCTTCCCATTAATTTTCCCCTTCCCTTTATTATTTATTATAAAGGTAACATTATTTTTAAAAGAACAGTTCAATGCTTGAACCCAATTTGAGTCTGAGCTTTTGAATTGCTTTTGAATGCAACTGTGATACTCTTGATTCAGTCACTTCCAAAACCTGACTGATCTCTTTAAGGGTAAGTTCTTCATAGTAATAAAGAACAATTACTCTCTTTTCTTTTTCTGTAAGAGATTCAAGTGAATCAACAAGTATCTGTTTCATTTCACTTTTTTCAATTATAGCATCAGGTTGTTTATAATCCTCTGAATTTTCACCTATTGAACTGATTCCGCCCTCATTACCCTGGTCCATATAATCCTCAAGAGATACAAGACCGGCGGCTTTTGTTTGCGCTTGCCATGTGTCCAATTCATCCAGCGAAATATTCAATTCTCCTGCAACCTCTTCATCGGTTGCTACTCTTCCATATATACTTTCGATCTTGTTATATGCGGCATCGATCTGTTTTTGTCTTTGCCTTACACTTCTTGGAAGCCAGTCCATTTTCCTTATCTGGTCAAGGATAGCCCCTCTTATTCTTAACGATGCATAAGTTTCAAACTTAACCCCTTTTCCAAAGTCATATTTGTCTATAGCATCAATAAGGCCAAACGTACCATATCCTACAAGATCGTCATATTCAACATTATACCCGAGATAAATACTGAGTTTACCAGCAACAATCTTTACAAGTCCGGCATATTCTATAATCAATTTCTCTCTAAGTGACGGACTGGGTTTTTTACAGTATGTTTCCCAAAGCTTTTCTTTTTCGTCTTGATTCATAATGTAAAGATCCCTTCAGCATTAACTATAGTTAATGAATTATTTTCCCTATTCCCCTTGTTCCGAAGGAGTCTCCTCCTCACCTTCCGGACTCTCATCAGGATTTTCTTCGGCCGTCAAACCGTTTTCATCCTCTTCGGAACTCTTAGTTTCTTTCATTTTTTCGGTTAATTCTGCTGCTTGTCTTTCAGCTTCCAATCTTTCTTCTTCAAGTTTCTTTTCATTTGCTGCCAATGTTGCACGATTTTCTGCATCTTTATTAATGGAGTCAATAATTTTCTTTATGATTCTCCCTAAAAAATAAAATACAAAAAGGGTAATTGCAACAAAAAGAAATGTTGTTTGTATAGGAAACCCCTTACTGATGCATGTAATGCAAACAGCAAGTCCGGCAACAAGCATTAAAATAATTGGAATATCTTTTGTCCCCATCTGAGCCCCCGTTTTGAATTAAATCTCGTATGGTGGTTTACCAACCGATTTTACTAAAAATACCCCGGTTTCCGGATAGAATTCAACTGTACGACCTGAATTCTTACCTGTATCCTGTGCCAATATAGGCACTTTTAATTCATTTAATTTTTTTACGGCCGCCTCTGCATTTCTGTCCCCGACTCTAAGCATGTCATTATCAGATTTGAACGCAAACATCTGTGCTCCACCGGCAATTTTAGAAACAAGTTTTTCTTTTTTTGCACCGGCTTTAATAACAGCATTATATAAGTCCTGAATACCTGTATCGGCAAATTTTGCTCGTGTTTCATTGTTTCTGATTTTTGTGCTGTCAGGAAGCATAATATGAACCATCCCGCAAATCTTTGTGGTCGGATCATAAATGACTATACCGATGCATGAACCGAGTCCAAGCGTAGTTATAGCGTCCGGAGGCGTACAAAGCGCTGCTTCGGCCATGCCTATTTTTATCATGTTTCCCATGGAATATCCTTCCTTTATAATCCTAATGAAGTCATGATAGCATTATAAGATTCAATAGTTGGGATAAGAAGGAAATATCCGTTGATATCATCCTCGTCATTACCATCTGAAAATTCCGCTTCAATAAGTAATGCATTATCACCAAGTTTACCAAATTCAATGGCAGGTACAGAAAGGATTGCTCCCGCCATATCAATGGCTATATATGGAACACTGGCCTGAATTGTAAGATGTGTAAGATCTGAAAGTGAAGAAAGATATGCTCCAGTAATAATATTACCTATCTCCTGAAGAGCGGAAAGCTGCATTTCAGTTAACTCAGCATTTTCATCTATTTCAGTCCACATAAGCTTTTTAACAAGATTAATAGCCGGTTTACGTTCCATAATAAACATCATCATTCCGTTGATGTCCTGCGAAAGAGTCAAAAGGATACCTACAACAATGTTTTCAGCTCCTCCTACCACTTCCGGTAAGTCTCTGAAAGCACAAAGCTCAGCTTTAGGAATTTTAATATCTACCTTCTGGTTAAGAAGTTTTGCGAGAGCTGTTGCTGCATGGCCGGAGCCGATATTGCCAATTTCGCGAAGTACATCAAGTTGTAAATCACTCACTTCTGTAATGTTTTCTACCACAATATCACCCATTTCCCCTTATTACTTTCCGCGGGCGTTTAACCCGCGGAAAGAACAAAGACGTTGTTAGTTGTTCTGGTTCTCGTTTTCTTTTTCTTTTTCAGCTATAACACTAATAACATTTAAAATTGAAATAAGGTTTTCGTCCTTTTTACCTACTCCTAAAAGGTATGCGCTCTTTTCATCGTTTGCATCTACCTTTGGCTTGTCAATCTGATCTGCTTCAAGAGAAAGAACTTCTTTAACAGCATCAACAATAATACCGACTGAAGACTGACTTTCAGGTTTAATTATAAGGATTCTTGTTTTATTTGTAAATTCCGCTTCTTCGAGCTCGAATCTCTTTCTGAGACTCATTACAGGAATAACTTCACCACGAAGGTTAATCACTCCCTTATAATATGCCTGAGCTTTAGGAACTCTTGTGATTCTCTGCATCCTTACAATATTGTCTATGTATTGGATATCAATACCATATAATTCATTGCCAAGTTCTACGACAATGTACTGCTTTGCTTCATTTGCGTCTGCCATACTATTTCCCTCCAATCCGAACATTAAACCAAGGTGTTAACATCAAGGATAAGAGCAACTTCACCATCACCAAGAATGGTTGCACCGCTTATCATCTTAATGTTGTTAATATACTTACCTATGGACTTAATAACGATTTCCTGCTGACCTATAAGGTTATCTACAACGAAGCCTGCAAGCTTGTCTCCCTTGGAAACAATAACAACCGTAAGGTTATCTTCAGGGCCCTTCTTAGATTCAACATCAAGTACATCGCAAAGTCTGATAAGAGGAATAACATTACCACGAAGATGAATAACTTCCTTGGTCTGTACGTATTTAACATCAGAAACAGGAATATCTTCAATGGTCTGTATGCTTCCGAGAGGGATTGCATACTTTTCATCTCCGAGTTCAACCATAAGAGACTGGATGATTGCAAGTGTAAGAGGAAGTCTTACAATCCAGCTTGATCCTTCGCCAAACTTGGAAATAACCTCTACATCACCGCCAAGAGATTCAATCTTTGTCTTAACAACATCAAGACCAACACCTCTTCCTGATACATCCGAAATCTTTTCGGCCGTTGAAAAACTTGGCCTGAAAAGAAGATCAATAACTTCTTCGTCAGTCATTGTCTCAGCCTGTTCAGGAGTTACAGTGCCCTTCTGAATAGCTTTGTTTCTTACCTTCTCTATGTCTATACCACGACCGACATCTCTTACCTCGATAACAACATTGTTACCTTCCTGGAAAGAATTAAGATTGGCAAACCTGAAGTTGGTTCCATTTTCCTTAATGCTTTCCAGGAAGG
>JAILFQ010000380.1 GCA_024697505.1 Lachnospiraceae bacterium | reverse complement strand
TCAGGAAGCGGAAGGGTGTGACATTTCGATGAGCGTATTTAGAGTGAGACTTTGGGTAAGCTTAGGTTAGGAATAGGGCACTGCACCGGAGAATCGCACGGATGCGATTCTAGCGAACGTTGAGGCATGGATGCCGAATCGGAGCGACGGTGCAATCCAGTGCCCGGGCTCCTAGCCTTAGCTTACCCTGTCGAACGGGTTAAGGAGCGAATCGAATTTCACCACCCTCCGCTTCCGTACTTTCTGCGACGGCAAGCTCGCCCATTTTTTTCACTTAGTCTCCACCTGCCGAAAACGCCCAGTTACCCGTAGGCAAGTACATAAACTCCGAGCCGCCGTAAGTGGTGCAATCCAGTGCCCGGTCTCCCAACCTTAGCTTCCCTGTCTCAGACTTAGAAGCGAATTTTGACACACCACCCCCGTCCCCATGTGTCATTTTAACAGAAAAGGATAGTTAATACGCAGTTTGGTGTATATAATGTATAGCAAAAATAAGATAATCTACCAAAGTAAAGCCCGCTTAGGCAGTTTCTGCGGACAGGTAAGGAGCAGATCATGATAAAAAATCCGATACTTAAAGGGTTCCATCCGGATCCATCCATTATTAGGGTGGGGGATGACTACTATATTGCAACTTCTACTTTTGAGTGGTGGCCGGGGGTTAGGCTACATCATTCAACCGATCTGAAAAACTGGGAGTTGATCGAGTACCCTCTTAACAGGATCAGTCTTTTGGACTTAAGGGGAGTGATGCCCTCAGGCGGAATATGGGCACCGTGTCTTACGTACAATGATGGGACATTTTATCTTGTTTATACCGTGGTACGCTCATTTTATTGTAACATGTACGACACGGAAAACTTCCTTGTTACCGCAAAGAACATACATGGTCCCTGGAGCGCTCCGGTGCCTCTAAATAACTTCGGCTTCGATCCGTCCCTTTTTCATGATGATGACGGCAGAAAGTATCTGGTGTCCATGGTTACAGATCACAGAGTTCCAAAAAAGTACGCCGGACGTATTGTTTTGCAGGAATACGACCCGGAAGAAAAGGTAATGATAGGAAAGGCAAAAGATATATATACTGCTGAAAATATTTTTCTTGAAGGTCCCCATATTTTCAAGCGAAACGGATATTATTACCTCTTTTGTGCAGACACGGGAACGGGAGAACTGCATGGTCAGTCTGTGCTCAGAGCCAAAAGTATAACCGGTCCGTACGAGATGAAGAAGGATAAACCGGAAAGGTGGAAACAGGGAGAAGCTTATTCCATAATGACATCCAGAAATTTTCCGGAGATCAGGCTTCAAAAATCCGGTCACGGAGACCTTGTTGAAACCCAAAATGGCGACTGGTACATGGTTCACCTTTGTTCTTCCCCAAGCAGCGGACAAAATCCACAAAGTGCAGAAAGATTTAAAGGCGCAAGAAGATACATGACAGGCAGGGAAACTGCTATTCAAAGAATAATATGGGAAAATGATTGGCCATGCCTTTTTGACGAATCAAAGCAGGTTATTACCTCTGTTCCACAGAATGAAATTATGGAACCAAAGGGACTTAAACCTATGCAGACCGTAAGCATAATGCAAAGGGATGACTTTAATGATAAAACTTTGAATCTTGACTACCAATCCCTAAGGGTGCCTATGGATGAAAGGTATATTTCTCTTTTGGAAAGGCCCGGATGGCTAAGAATGTATGGGCGAAGCGGACTTGCTTCTCTTTTTTCGCAAAGTCTTATAGCAAGAAGAATGACTTCCTACCATATGTCTGCGGAGACCGGGATTGATTTTGAACCTGAAGTTTTTAAACAAATGGCAGGACTTATTTTCCTGTACGATACGGAAAACTATCTGTATCTGCATGTTACGCATGACGAGGATCTGGGTAAGTGCATCGCTCTTTTAAAATACGAAAACAAAAAGACGGAATATCTTTCCGGTTTTGTTCCGATTGAAGGAAACGGACCCCTTCTCCTGAAGATGGAGCTTGACGGAATAAATACATGCTTTTCCTACAAACTTTTGGAAGAAGGGGAAAACGCAGAATTTAAAACCATAGGTCCTAAAACGGATGCAAGCTTTTTATCGGATGAGGCATGTAATCTGGGGTGGTTTACCGGAGCAATGATAGGTATATGTGCACAGGACCTTACCGGTTCGGCAAAGTGGGCGGATTTTGATTATTTCGAGGTTAAAGATAATGACTTATAAAGAATGGGCAAATGATGAGTTAAAAAAAGTTAGAGTAAAAATAGAGTGGGTTGCGGAGAACAACAAGTATAAGATACCATATACCACTGATGAAAACGGAGTTTACGACAATAAGGCAGACAAAGAAAAAAATTTCAGAATAGATGACGGCGTAAACTGGTGGACAAATGGCTTTTGGGCAGGTATTATGTGGCTTTTGTATAACGACACCAAAGCTAAGAAGTACGTAAATGATGCAAGAATTCAAGAGGAAACTTTGGACCGTGCATTTGACATGTTCTACGGCCTTCATCATGATGTTGGATTTATGTTTGTTCCCAGTGCTGTGGCAGATTACAGACTTACAGGCGATATGACTTCAAGAAAAAGAGGCCTGCATGCTGCAAATCTTCTTGCAGGGCGCTTTAATGAAGCGGGCGGCTTCATAAGAGCATGGAATGATCTTGAATGGTGCGACACAAGAGGGTGGGCAATAATAGACTGTATGTTTAATCTTTCCCTTCTTTTTTGGGCGGGGGAAGAAATTAAAGATCCAAGATACACTCACATAGCGGTAACTCATGCAAATACGGTTGCAGACGCCTTTGTGAGGAATGATGGCTCGGTTTGCCACATTGTAGAGTTTGACCCGGAAACCGGCAGAAGAATAAAAAGTCACGGAGGCCAGGGATATGCTCACGGTTCGGCCTGGACAAGAGGACAAGGCTGGGCTTTGTACGGCTTTGTGAATGCTTATTTACATTCCGGAGAAAAGAAATTTCTTGATACCGCTGTAAAAGTAGGAGACTATTGTATCTCAAAGATTGGCCCTTCCTATGTTATACCGGTGGATTTCGACCAGCCGGAGGAGCCGGATTACGAAGATTCCTGTGCGGCCTGTATAATTGCGGGAGGCTTTCTGGAACTTGCAGGGGTGGTTTCTGACCATGAAAAAAAGATAAAATATGAAGAAACAGCCTTTAAAATTCTGGAAACTCTTGCAAAGACAAGAATTGATTATTCAAAGGAATGTGAGGCTCTTGTAAAGAATTGTTCCGCTGCCTACCATAGCGATGTTCACCATACAACCATGGTTTACGCGGACTATTTTTACATAGAGGCTCTCTATAAAATGGCAGGTTCGGATTTTAGAATGTGGTGATCTGAGAATGGTTCTTCCTGCATTCGGTAGGCGTGTTTTTGGTAAACTTTTTAAACTGTCTCATAAAATGCAATTCATTTTCATAACCGCATAAGTCGGCAATTTCCTTAACACTCAGGTCCGTTGTGGAAAGATAAAACTCGGCCAGTCTTATTCTGGCATTTATAATGTCCGTTCTGCAGGATATGTCAAAGAATTCCTTGTAGAGGTGTTCAAAGTGGGAAACGCTTATAAAAAGAGACTCGGCCATTTCCTGAGCCGACCAGTTCTTTGAAGGAGAATTATAGATGGCAGTTCGCAGCTGGGAAAGTTCCAGATAGTATTTTGGCACCTTTTCCGACTGAAGTGTGGAAAGCTGGTCCATAACGGAGTAAAGAAAAAGGTGCATGTAATGGTCCACCAAGACATTTTTATAGGCAGAATTTTTATGAAAGGCTTTGGACAATGATTCCACAATATTTGCCAGACTTCTGAAATCGTAGAGATATAAGGGTTTTAGCATAGGTATATCTGTATTTGTTAAAAAGGCATCATCAGTGTCTTTTAAGCTGAAATGGATCCAGTCATCATTATAACCGGCCTCGTCCCTTCCATATCTTATTGTGGACTTTGGTGGATAAATTATAAGCATGTTGGGGCGTGTTTCAACAAGTTCATCATTTATGTAAAACCAGGCATCTGTCTTTACAAGCAGGGCGAGATATTCGTCTGAAGTAAGATTATATGAGACATTGCAAGGCTTTTTGTGGTTGGAATCGTAGCCGCAGGAAGAAACAGTTATCATAATAAGCTCCTTATAAATTGCAGAATAAGTCAGTTAATAATCATATTAGAATATAGTTTTTAAGCTGTCAATAATATAAACTTTTTTATACACGAAGCAGATAAATCGGGGTGAGAAGGCTCCGGTGAAAACAGAGGTGAAAGCTACAAATGAAAAATGTATTTCGGGAATTATGGAAAAATAAACTCCTTTATGCAATGACGGTTCCCTCTATCATTTGGATATGCATATTCAGCTATTATCCAATGTATGGCATTCTTATTGCATTTAAGGATTACAGTTACAAAAAAGGAATATGGAACAGCCCTTGGGCAGGCCTTGATAATTTCAGGTTTTTGTTTAATTACAAGGGAATCTGGAAAATCTTTTCCAATACTATTCTTCTGAATCTTTTGTTCCTTATTTTCACAACTTTTTTCTCGGTTTTGCTGGCTTTGGTTTTTGTGGAGATAAAAAACAAGGTATACAACAAATTGGTTCAAACCATAGCCATCTTTCCGCATTTTGTTTCATGGACCGTTGTGGCAATGTTTATGAGCGGCATTGTGGGAAGCAGCGGAATAATTACCAATTGGATAACGAGCAATGGGGCGGCGGATCCTATGTTTTACAGAAATGCCGAGGCATGGCCCATCATTTTGGTAATTCTTAAAATCTGGCAGGGAGCAGGTTACGGCTCTATAGTTTATGTTGCTGCAATTACAGGCTTCGATAGGGAAATCTATGAAGCCGCAAAAGTGGACGGCGCAACAAGGCTGCAAAGGGTTACAAAGATTACTTTGCCTCTTCTTAGAACAACCATCATTATGCTTACAATAATGAGCGTGGGTAAAATCTTTAACGGAGACTTTGGAATGATATATGCCCTGGTTGGCGACAATACGGGACTCTTTTCCACTACAGATGTTGTAGACACCTTTGTTTACAGGGCACTGCGACAAATGAACAATCTCGGAATGAGCACGGCAACAAGCTTATTCCAGTCGGTTGTGGGACTTATACTTGTATTCCTTTCCAATGCAATAACCAAAAAGATTGAGCCGGATGCAGCCATATTTTAGGAGATAATATATGAAAACAATGAAGAAATCCAAAGGAGAGATAGTTTTTGAGATTGTGGTGTATACCATAGCAACAGCGTTTTGTTTATTCTGCATCTTTCCTTTTGTAATAATAGTGGCCAGTAGTTTTGAAGAAGAAGCCAACTTTGCCACCTACGGTTTCCCACTTATTCCAAAGAACTTTACTTTGGAGGCATACAAGATAGTCCTTGGTGACAGCCAGATTTTTAAAGCCTACGGCGTTACCATATTTTCTACGGTTGCGGGAACTTTGGTAAGTATGTTTTTGACCGTTACAATGGCCTACCCTATTTCGCTTAAGAAACTTAAATACAGAAATGTGATCACGTTTTTTGCATATTTTACCATGCTTTTTAACGGTGGTCTGGTTCCGACATACCTCTTAATCTCCAGAACTTTGGGGTTAAAAAACAGCATTTGGGTATTAATATTCCCCGTGGCATTCAGTGCCTGGAATATGTTTCTTATGCGAAATTTTTTCCAGGGAATACCCAAAGAACTGTCGGAATCCGCTTATATAGACGGGGCAAACGACCTTCAGATATTGTGGAAGATAATTCTTCCGGTTTCCGTTCCGGGGCTTGCAACAATTGCTCTTTTTTATGCCCTCGGCTATTGGAACCAGTGGTTTAATGCCATGCTTTACATTGAAGACAGCAATCTTTTCCCATTACAGTATCTTTTAATGAGAATGATGCGAAATGCAGATGCAATGAAGGAGATGGCAAGAACAATAGGCATTTCCGTGGGTGAGGTGCCTACAAATTCTCTGAGAATGGCAACTACGGTTGTAGCCATCGGACCTATCATTTTATTGTACCCGTATGTGCAGAAGTATTTTACCAGCGGGCTTACGGTTGGGGCAATAAAGGGGTAAACGGGGTTTTGGTACAGTCTATGCGCAACGCATTTGACATATATAATTAACAGGAGGAAAAGAAATGAAAGGGAAGGAATTTTTTAAAAGGGTGCTGGCAATGCTTATGATAATGGTAATAGGCGCAGCACTTGCAGCTTGCGGCGGCAAGGATTCAAATGATGCGGCCGGGGGCACAAACGGGACAGGCAAGATGAAGGACACAACAATAAAGATCCGTGTTATGAATGAATACAGAAATCTTGATAAAGTCCTGAAAAAATATGAGGAAATGACAAAAGACGATCCTATTATGAGCAAGATCCATCCGGAGTTTACTTTTGTTGTTGGCGGAGACTACAAGGACAAGCTTACAATGGCTGTTGCGGCACAGGAAGATTATGACCTCATGTTCTGCGGAGGATGGCACGGCCTTAGCAATTTTGTACAGGAAGGTGATTTTGCGGATTTAACATCCTATTTTAACAACGACAAGTTCCCGGGACTTAAAAAGGCCTTCTCAAAGGACTTTACAGACGCCATGACTTCTTATGTGCGTAATGACGACGGCACATATTCCAAGGGCATATTCGGCATTAACCTGGCATCTTACTTTGAGGATTCCAGAGGCTTTATGTACCGTGAAGACCTTCGTAAAAAATATAACTGCGCACCTATTAAGGACGAGGAAAGCCTTATGGCCTTTGTGAAGACAGTTGTTGCAAATGAGCCGGATATGGAGGGCGTAAGCATTTCAAACTTCTTCCGTATGGATTCTCCATGGTACAGCGCAAAGCACGATCATGTGTATACACAGGACAATGTAAACATATTCGGTGACCAGACCTGGGCATATGTGGGACTGAGCGCTGATGAAAAGACAGTATTAAACGTAGTTTTTCCGGGCGATGATGCGGCTGAATTTGCAAAGATGCCTGAAGGCTACAAGTATGACTTTATAACAGAATATATTGTGGACAGAACCAAGTGGAATGATTATCTTAATCCTTCCAGAGGAACAACGGATGCTGTTGAAAAAGATGCGGCAATTACTTATTGCGCTTTAACCGAGTATGAAAGTAAGTATAAAGAAGCAAAGGGCAAGAATCCTGATGCGGAATTCGGATACTATGTTATTGAAGATGCTCAGAGAAATAAAGAAAAGGGCGCAGTTGTATGCGACATGGTTACAAATAACTGGCTTGTTGTTCCTGAGTGGTCTGAGAAAACAGATGCTGTTATGTACTTCCTTGACTGGATGTTTGGCAGCCAGGAAGCTCACGACCTTTTCCAGTACGGTATTCAGGGAGAAGACTGGGAAGCTGTCGGAGAGGACGGTTACCGCCTGCTTGACTTGGACGAGGACAAGCAGTATTTTATGCCTACATACTCGTTTACTCTTAATCCTACATATGTGAGAGACAGTGAATTTGTAATGAATAACAAAGAACTTAAGGCGGATTTCGAGTACATCTACGATAATGCAACATATAAATTAAGCCCTCTTGCAGGATTTACCTTTAACAAGTCTGAACTGGAAACCCAGGTGGCAAATATTTCCGCACTTTCCGGAGAACTTCAGTTTACATTATCCATGTATGACGCAAAGGAAGCTGTTGCAAAGATAAATACCTGGAACGCAGATGCTAAAAAGGTAGGTCTTGAAAAAGTAAGACAGGAAATGATAAATCAGATTCAGGCATTTCTTGATGTAAAAAATGGCAAATAGTTCAAAACTCTTTGTTTTGTGTGAGATAGGTTGGGGTATTGCTTCCCCAACCTATTTTTACGTCCGGTAAGGTAAGAAGGAGAGGAATAAAAGATGAATACATGCTTTAAAAACGGAGAAATTTTAAAAGATACAGCAGGTAATGTTCTGCATGCCCATGGTGGCTGCATTTTGCAGGCAAATGATGTCTTTTACTGGTACGGCGAGAACAGAACCGGAAACAGGTATGTTTCTGTTTACAAGTCCACGGATCTTGTAAATTGGGAATTTGTCAGAGATGCGCTTACTACGGAAGGCAAAACTGCCGAGCACCGTGTAAAGACCGATCTGAGGCTTTTAAATGAAGATGGCGGCAAGATAAACATAGAAAGGCCAAAGGTTATTTATAATAAAAAAACCGGAAAATATGTTATGTGGATGCATGTTGAAAATGGAAAGGACTACAGACTTGCAGCCTGCGGCATTGCAACGGCAGATACCCCGGACGGAGAATTTACCTACCATGGCTGCTTTAATCCTTTCGGTTATATGTCCAGAGACTGCACCTTATTTGTGGATGATGACGAAACCGCCTATTTTATTTCTTCCTCAAGAGACAACGCAGATATGCATATTTACAGGTTAACAGATGATTATATGAACACAGAGTGCTTAATAAGTAAACTTTGGCAAGGGGAATACAGAGAAGCTCCCGCCCTTGTAAAACACCAAAACAGGTATTATATGTTAACATCCTACTGTACGGGCTGGGCGCCTAATCAGTGTAAATACGCGGTGGCAGACAAAATAGATGGAAAATGGTCTACTCTTTGCAACATAGGCGACGAAACCACCTACCGCACACAACCTGCCTTCCTTTTAAAACTCACCGGGGAAAAGGAGCAAACGTTTTACTTTTCTGACAGATGGAATGCCAAGGATTATAACGACTCCCGTTATGTTGTTCTCCCGTTGGAGTTTGACCGGAACGGTGCACCGGTTCTAAATTATACCGACGAGGTAAGATTTTGACACAAGGGGACGGGGGTGATGTGTCATAAAATTTAATGGCAAATGTTTAAAAGTAGGTGTATAATGTCTCACAAGGAAAAACGAACACAGATTGGAGAACAAAAAATGAGTAAAATGTATAATCCGGGTGAGATTGAAAAGAAGTGGCAAAAGTACTGGGAGGAGCACGAAACCTTTAAGACAGATGTCTGGGATTTCAGCAAGCCAAAGTATTACGCTCTGGACATGTTCCCATATCCTTCGGGAGTCGGCCTTCACGCAGGACATCCGGAAGGCTACACCGCAACAGACATAATGTCACGTATGAAGAGAATGCAGGGCTACAATGTCCTTCACCCAATGGGCTACGATTCCTTTGGACTTCCTGCCGAGCAATATGCTGTAACAACAGGTAATCATCCAAACGGATTTACACAGAAAAATATTGGCACATTTACAAACCAGCTTAAGGAGCTTGGTTTCGACTACGACTGGTCCAAGTGCATTGCTACAAGCGACCCTAAGTTTTACAGATGGACTCAGTGGATCTTTAAGCAGCTTTATCTGGACGGCTACGCAAAATATGTAGACATGCCTGTAAACTGGTGCGAAGAACTGGGAACCGTTCTCTCAAATGATGAGGTAATAGACGGAAAGTCCGAAAGAGGCGGATATCCTGTTATAAGAAAGAATATGAAGCAGTGGGTTATAGACCAGGTTGCTTTTGCGGATAAACTTCTTGAAGGTCTTGACGAGATAGACTGGCCGGAATCCACAAAGGATATGCAAAGAAACTGGATCGGCAAATCCGAAGGCGTGGAAGTTAAGTTTAACATAGACGGCGGCGGAGAGTTCTCAATTTTTACAACCTGCATAGAGACTATTTACGGTATTACCTTTATGGTACTTGCTCCGGACGGAGACCTTGTAAAGGAACTTATGCCTAGAATAGAGAATAAAGATGAGGTTAACGCCTACATAGAAGAAACTCTTAAGAAAAATGATATGGACCGTACCCAGCTTAACAAGACCAAGTCCGGTTGCTGCTTAAAGGGTATTTACGCGATCAACCCTGTAAACGGCAAGAAAGTTCCTGTATTTATAGGTGACTTCGTTCTTGCTTCTTACGGTACAGGTGCTGTTATGGCAGTTCCTTCCCACGACCAGAGAGACTTTGAATATGCCATAGCTCATAAGATAGATATGATCCAGGTTATTGACGGAGCAGATGTTTCCGAAAAAGCCTTTGAAAAATACGATTATCTCGGAAAGGGCTGCAAGCTCATGAATTCCGAGGAGTTTACAGGTCTTACGGTAGAAGAAGCAAAAGAAGCTATCACTTGCAAACTTGAAAAGATGGGAATTGCAAAGAGAGTTGCAAACTATCATTTCCGTGAATGGATATTTGCCCGCCAGAGATACTGGGGCGAGCCTGTTCCTGTAGTTTACCTCGAAGATGGTAAAGTGCATGTTCTGGACGATGAAGAGCTTCCTCTTATTCTTCCTGAACTTGAAGATTACAAGGGCAAGAACGGCAAGGCACCTCTTGAAAATGCAACAGAATGGGTTAAGTACGACCACAACGGAATAAAGGGTAAGAGGGAGACCTCCACAATGCCGGGAAGTGCCGGCTCCAGCTGGTATTTCTTAAGATACATAGACCCGGACAATGATAAAGAGTTTGCAAACAAGGAACTCTTAAAGCACTGGATGCCTGTAGACCTCTACATTGGCGGACCGGAGCATGCGGTAGGCCACCTTATGTATTCCAGGATCTGGAACAGATACCTTTACGATAAGGGCCTTGCACCTACAAAAGAACCTTTCAAGAAGCTTGTTCACCAGGGAATGATCCTTGGTTCCAACGGAATAAAGATGGGTAAGCGTTTCCCAGAATATGTTGTTAACCCGAGTGATATTGTAAGAGATTACGGCGCAGATACTTTAAGACTTTACGAGATGTTTATGGGACCTCTTGAGGTTTCCAAGCCATGGAGCAACCAGGGCGTAGAAGGTGCAAGAAAGTTCCTTAACAGAGTATGGACATTCTTTACAGAACCTGAAAACATTAACGATTCCGGTAAGGATGCTTTAAAGAAGGTTTATCACCAGACTGTAAAGAAGGTTACAAGCGACTTCGAACAGCTTGGCTTTAACACAGCCATCAGCCAGATGATGATCTTTGTTAACGCAGTTTATAAAGAGGGGTCCTGTCCTAAGGAATATGCGGAAGGTCTTATAAAGATGCTTTCCTGCATTACTCCTCATATAGGCGAAGAAATATGGCAGGAACTTGGTCACAATACCACAATAGCTTACGAAAAGTGGCCTGAATACGACGAAGCTTCCACAAAGGACGACGAGATAGAAATAGGTGTTCAGGTTAATGGAAAGCTTAGAGGTACAGTTCTTCTTGCAGCAAAGGAAGAAAGCGCTTCCGCCATTGCAAAGGCCAAGGAAGTACCGGGCGTTGCAAAAGCAATAGACGGCCTTAACGTTGTTAAGGAAATTTATGTTCCGGGCAGGATCATAAATATCATTGCAAAATAAAAAATAAAAATAATAATAAAATGGACAAGCATCTGCTACTGCGGGTGCTTGTTTTAAGTAAACAGGTTAGTTATTACTAATGATAAAGATTCTGCGGTTATGTCAAGGAACCCGGTACGGAGAAGTAAGCTTTTAAACTCCTCCGGATTCTTCGCATGGTACTGCGAAGGAGTCTTGAATAAAAGAAAAGAGGAATTTAAAATGAGCGACTTTAAATATAAGTATGACCTCCATGTGCATACTTACGAGGCCAGCGCATGCGCTTCCATGACTGCGGCAGAGCAGGTAAAAAAGTACAAGGAAGCCGGATATGACGGCATAATTACAACAGATCATTTCTTTGGAGGAAATACAAGGGTAGACAGAAGCCTTCCCTGGAAAGAAAAAATAGAAGCCTACTGTAAGGGCTACGAGCATGCAAAAGAAGAAGGAGACAAAATCGGTCTTAAAGTCTTTTTTGGCGTGGAGCAGGGCTTTAACGGAACAGACTTCCTTATTTACGGTTTGGACAAGGAATGGCTTATTGCTCATCCGGAATTTGAAAGTGCAAACATAGAAGAAACCTATAAGATGGTCCATGGGGCCGGCGGAATGATGGTTCATGCCCATCCTTTCAGGGAGGCGGACTACATTAAAGGAGTTACTTTAAGGCCGGATTGCATAGATGCTGTGGAAACCTGGAACAGAGGAAACAGACTTGACGATTGGAATATTAAGGCGGAAGAGTATGCGGATAAATACGGGCTTCCACACACAGGCGGCGGAGATACCCACAATCTTCCGGACACGCCGGCCGGGATTATAACAAAAGAGCCTTTAAATTCCTGGAAAGATTACAAGAAGCTGATTCTTGAAAGAGGCGAATATGAAATTATTCATATTCACAGAGGATAAACGTAGAGAAACAGGTCTTATCTTTAATGCAAAAAATGTCTTGAATAAACATTGTTAGCTTCCTCGTTTTAAAATATGATAACTAAGTAAGAATGGCGTAGTAAAGTCGCCACTTTACAGAGGAGGCTAATATGAAAAAAGGAAAAATGCTTTCTCGCATCTTAAGCCTTATGCTTGTTTGCATGCTGGCACTTACGGGATGCGGGAATACAGGGGAGAGCAAAGATAATAATGATGGCGTAAATACGCCTGCTCCTACGGAAGGGAGCACGGAGCAGTCCGGCACAGAACCGACAACCGCACCGACAGACAGTTCGGAAACAGCTGATACAGAGCCTAAATACGATGAAAACAAATACATAGAACTTGCTCTTAACGTTTATTATAATGACGCAGACACCGGTTATTATAAGAACGAAGCAGGTTCTTCCATAAAACTTTCCGATAACGGAACATATACCCTCACCTTCGATTGCGAAAAGGATCTTTCCGCAGATGCCAAGGCAGCAGGGGTAACATCACTTACAAATCTTACTGCGGTTTATATTCTTGATATGGGAATTGCAAAGAGCGAGAAGTCCTCACTTTCCGCTGCAAATATTCTTTATAAAGAAATACTTGTAGACGGAAATGCTCTTACAATTACACAAAAGGAGCCAAAATCCGCCTTTAAGTCTTCCGGTGCATTTGACACAAACGATCCTATAAATGCCTGGGACGGTTCTTTGGTTGAAGAAGTAAACGCAGGAAGCGACCATGTTGCAAACTTTACAAGCGTAACAAATCCAAAGAAGATTACCATTACTTTTACTCTTTCGGACATGGTATGGGGAGAAAGTGCTGCCGAAGAAACAAGTGAGGCAGCAGGAAGCGGATACACAAATACCGCTGTTTTCTCAAATATAGACTTTACTAATGTAACGGCTCTTGAAGTTTCAAAGTATATGGGTAACGGTATTAATCTTGGTAATACTTTTGAAGCTTACGGACGTACAAACCTTGGTACAGGTGCCAATGTTTCCATGTACGAGACCTTCTGGGGACAGCCTGTTACAACAAAGGCAATGGTGCAGGGCATGAAGAACTGTGGCTTTGATACTATCAGAATTCCTGTTGCCTGGACCAATATGATGGACTACGATAAGGGAGATTACACAATTAATTCCGCTTATCTGGACAGAGTAGAAGAAGTTGTAAATTACGCTCTTGAGAGCGAAATGTTTGTTGTTTTGAACGACCACTGGGACGGTGGCTGGTGGGCTAAATTCGGCTCCTCAAATGCGGATACCGTAAAGGAAGCCTGGGCACACTATGAGTCCATGTGGAAGCAGATTGCGGAGCGCTTTAAAGATTACCCGGATATGCTCATTTTCGAGTCCGCAAACGAAGAACTTGGCCCGGGCCTTAATAATAATAGCGATTGGGCAGATTCCGGAAAACTTTCGGCTGATGAGCTTTACAAGACTACAAACGAGATTAACCAGAAGTTTGTAGACATTGTGCGAAAAGCGGGCGGAAACAACACAGACAGATTCCTTCTTATTGCCGGATACAATACAAACTTTGACAACACACTGGATTCCAGATTTAAAATGCCAAATGATACGGCAAAGAGCAAACTTATTCTTTCCGTACATTATTACGATCCATGGAACTACTGCGGAACCAACAACGAAGCCCGTTGGGGTCTTAAATCCGAATATGAATATATGGATGGCCAGTTTGAGAAGCTTACAAAGTTTACGGATGCAGGTTACGGCATAATAATCGGTGAGTATGCAGCCATTCCGGTTTACGATTCTGCCACCGGAGTACATACACTTAAGGAAAACACTGTTAAGTACACAAATCATCTTTTGGACCTTTGCGACGTATACAACTACGTACCGCTTCTTTGGTCCACAAACGATTTCTTTAATAAAAAGACCTTAACAATGATAAACCCTGCAATTACAAGTCTTTTTACTTCCCGTTGCTATGCGGAAGAAGTGGCTGCAGGAGATGCTTACATTAAGAAGGTTAAGGAAAACATGGCAAGTGCCAAAGAAAGTGCTCTTGAAATGTGGGAAGGTGTAGAAACCTACGAAGCGGGAACACCTGTAGCATGGATAATGTGGAACGGCGGAGCCGGAACCTACAGTGTAGGAGATACCTTTAACCCTGCAGACAATACAGCGGGAATTACAGCAACAAATGCCATTGTAACCGGAGCGGGAGAATATTCCGTAAGTCTCGATTTTGCAAACGGCAACAACGGTCTTACCTTCTCAGCTCTTGCAATTGCAGACGGAGAACTTTTATATCCGAACTGCGTTGTCCTTGTAACCTCTGTAATGATAGACGGTAAGAAGGCAACTCTTACAGGATCTCCTTATACATCTTCCGATGATGGTAAGTGCACAAGAGTAAATCTTTACAATGAATGGGTAAGTGAAGTTCCAAAAGATGCAAGATCCATGACGGGACTTTCAACAGCAACACCTACTCCTCTTGATAAGACGGAACTTGTGGGCATTTACAACATTACAGTTAATTTTAGGGTTATTACCAAATAGTTTGTGTTCATAGAGCAAGCAAAAGCGCCGGGCGAAAACACCCGGCGCTTTTGTATTTATTGAAGATTAATAAGTTCTATAAGTTTTTCGTAGGCGTAGTCTCTGGCACTGAACCGGACTTCGTTTCTTTGTTTTTGGGTAAAATGTCTTGTAATGGTAGTTACTTCTCCGTTTACGTAAAAGCCAAAGCATACGGTTCCGACAGGTATTTCTTTTGTGCCACCGGAAGGTCCGGCAATTCCCGTAATTCCAACGCTTACTTCGGCTCCGCTTTGCTTTGCGGCACCTATTGCCATTTCTCCTGCTACTTCTTCACTTACCACGTTGTATGTTTTTATGGTCTCCGGCTTTACAAAAACCAGTTTTTCCTTGGCTCCCTCCGAATAAGTAACATAGCTTTCGTTTATAACTTTAGAGGCATCGGCAATATCTATAAGACCTGCCGCAAAAAGACCACCGGTGCAGGATTCCGCAGATGCAACGTGCCATTTCTTTTTGATCAATAATTCCACAAGCTCTTTGTTTTTCATTTTTAAAAATCATTTCCTCTCAGTTTATTTTCAACCTCTTAAATACATCTCCGAGCCCTGCGGTTATTAAAAGATCCGCATTGCTGTCGTATGGGGTGGAAGACTTGTTTATAAGCACAAGGTTTTCTCCTCTGAAGTAGTTTATAAAGCTTGCAGCCGGGTAAACCGAGAGAGAAGTGCCTCCGACTATTAAAAGGTCTGCGCCGGAGATCCAACTTACGGCTCTTTCTATGGTTTCGCCGTCCAGGCCCTCTTCATAAAGCACCACATCCGGCTT
>JAILFQ010000366.1 GCA_024697505.1 Lachnospiraceae bacterium | reverse complement strand
TAGGAGACAGTATCCATCCGACCATGTATCTTTGTGTGTCCACAGCCACAAATATTGTTCTGGATATTTTGTTTGTAGCGGTATTTAAGTGGGATGTTGCCGGAGCGGCGGTTGCAACTGTTCTTGCCCAGGGCCTTTCTGCCGGACTTTGCATTATAAAAATGTTAAAGCAGAATGATTACACAAAACTGGATTTTAAGCTTATAAAGTTTAATCCAAGGATTATGAAGGAAATAGTAAGACAGGGTCTCCCGACGGGAGTTCAAAACTCTGTAATAAGTATAGGAAATATTGTGGTTCAATCCAACATTAACTCCTTCGGAAAGTTTGCCATGTCCGGCTACGGAGCATACGTAAAGATCGAAGGCTTTGTCTTCCTTCCTATAACCAGTATGTCCATGACTTTGCCTACTTTTGTAAGTCAGAATCTTGGCGCGGGAAAAATAGACAGAGCAAAGAAATCCACTCTTGTGGGAATCCTTTCCGGAATGGCTATTGCGGAACTTATAGGGCTTATACTTTACATTTTTGCAGATCCTCTCATAAGAATCTTTATTAATGATGATCTGGCTGTTGGATTTGGTATTACTCAGGCAAGAACGGTAAGCTTTTTCTTCTGCCTGCTTGCATTTTCCCATTGCGCGGCGGGAGCCTTAAGAGGATGCGGTAAAGCATATATTCCGATGGCTACAATGCTTACATTCTGGTGCGTTGTAAGAGTAACCTACGTTACCCTTGCCACAAACATATGGCCGGAGTTTAGGACAATTTCATGGGCATACCCTATAACATGGTCTTGCAGCACCATAGTATTTTTAATTTGCTTATTAACCCAAAAATGGGATAAACTATTCTCAAAATAAATTATCAGGGTGAGTAAATGGCTTATCAAACCAGAAAAGAGATCGAAAAATCAATGGCCGGAATAAAAAGAAGAACCGGCGGAAGCATAGACAGGGCAGGGAAAATAAAGCTTTTCCTTGCCTTATTTGCCGTATTTGTTTTTATCCTCGGAATAATATACATGATCCTTCTTGAAAGAAGTATAGTGGATGAGGTGACCGTTGAGGCGGGAAACCTTCCTGCAGAAGAAGAACTGAAAGTCTATTCTTTTGATAAGAGAGACTATGTTTTGGAACTTAACGGCGAAGATCTTACAGAGCCGGGAGATCATAACATTATTGTAAACACAGGTCTTGAATATCCTGTTTTGGTTCATGTTAAGGATACGGTTCCACCTGTTGCCGAGGCAGTGGACGTTGTAGCAAAATACGGAAGACAGGTAAGTGCGGAAGAGTTTGTAAAAAATATTAATGATGTAACAAAGTGCAGCGTAAAATTTGTTAAAGAGCCGGATATGTCTTTATATTCCTGGCAAGAGGTGGAAGTAATTGTTTCTGATACTTCGGGAAATTCCATAACGCTTTCTTCCGGGCTTTACATTCCGAATCTGCGTGCTTATTACATTGTTGAAGCCGGCGATGAACCACCTAAGCCGGAAAGTCTTTGTGTGAATCCGGGAAGCAGCGCAAAATATCTTGAAGATGTTGAAGCACTGAAGGAAAGACTGTCCTCTCCGGGTATTTATAATGTGCCGATGGAAGTGGACGGAATAGAGATGACGGTTACTTTCAACAGTGTAGACACGACGCCTCCAAAGGTAACTCTTAAAGAGGTTACCAGGTATTTAAACAAGCCTGTGGAAGTGGAGGAGTTTATTGAGTCTTATGAGGATGTATCCAATGTGACTTTTTCCTTCGAACCTTATCCTGCGATATTTGAAACGGGAACCAGACCGGTTTATATAAGAGCTGTGGATTCTTACGGAAACAATACTGTATGCAAAGGTATTTTTACGGTTATAAAAGATACTGTGGCTCCTAAAATTGCTGTTGGGGATATTATAGTAAAAACCGGAACGGAACTTGTATACGAAAATTATGTTGTTTACAGCGATGACATAGATCTTTCAAGCGAGATGGAGCTTGAGATAGATGCAAAAAATGTAGACATAGATCGACAGGGTGCGTATGTTGTTACCTACCGGGTTTACGACCATTCCGGAAACTCTTCGACGGGGATGGCGTCTGTAAATGTCTATAATGAAGCGCCTGAATGGTATGATGAAACCTCTCTTAATATAAAGACGGACAAAATCATTAAAGAAATAACAAATGACGGTATGTCACAAAAAGATATTGCCGCAGTGGTTTATAAGTATGTAAACAAAACCCTTAAGTATAAAAAATCATTATTAATGGGGGATGAGAACAGAGCCGTATATGAAGGAATTAATAACGCCGGCGGTAATTCTTATGTCTACGCGTCACTTTCAAAAAAACTCTTTGAAAGGGCCGGTATGGAGGCCTTAATTGTTACGAGAGAAAATGCGGAAGATATATACTTTTGGAACATGGTTAAGGTGGGGAACCGTTGGTATCATTTTGACGCTGTGCCGCACAAAGATAAAACAGAATGGTGTCTGGCAACGCAGGGCGAAGTGGATGCCTACTCCATGGAAAATGCCTCTTACTATTATTATGATAAGTCCCGGTATCCCGAAAGTCTGTAAAATAATAAAATAGGCATTGACGAATACATGCTTATGGCATACAATCATCACCGAAAGCATGTGTTTTATGGGGACGTATGCAAAATTTATTATTTTTAGAAGAGGAAGAGTTATGGACGAATTACTGGAAATTTTAGAAGACCTTCATCCGGATGTGGATTTCGAATCTTGCGATACTTTAATGGACGACAAGATTCTTGATGATTTCGATATCTCATCATTAATATCTGCAATTAACGACACATTTGATGTCGCAATTTCCGCAGATGAGATAACACCGGAGAACTTTAATTCCGCCGAAGCGATTTACGACCTTATAGAGCGTCTTTCGGAGGAATAGTGTCAGGATAAAAAAGTCCTTGACAAGGTGAAGATTTTAAGATAAATTTATTGAGTATGTTTCGGTGTGACCTCCGTGTCCTGTCATGCCGATTAGACTATCATGCGAATCAAGAAGTGGAAAAACTTCATAGGCCCTAACCCAGCCTAAGGAATTCATTACATTGGAGGTGTAATTAAATTGGCAAACATTAAATCTGCAAAGAAGAGAATTGACGTTATTGCGACTAAGACAGCAAGAAATAAGGCTTACAAGTCCAGACTCAAGACTTTGGTTAAGAAGGTTGACGCAGCTGTTGTTGCAAACGACAAGGCTGTTGCTACCGCTGCACTTGCTGAGGCTGTTGAAGCACTCGACAAGGCTGCTGCAAAGGGAATTCTTCATAAGAACACAGCTGCTAGAAAAGTTTCCAGACTCACTAAGGCTGTTAATGCCCTTGCATAATAACGAATGCATATTAACAAAAGGCTGTAGTGAATCTACAGCCTTTTTTCTTTCGGTAATCATTAAGGAGAAAAAGTATGAAAGTTAATTCCGTCAAAGGAACATTCGACTACCTTCCAAAGGAAGCGAAAATAAGAGGCTATCTTCAGGATAAGATTCTTGAGACCTATACTTCCTGCGGTTTTGAACGTATTATAACACCTATACTTGAAGATATAGAAAATCTTGATAAGAGTGAAGGCGGAGAAAACCTGGGACTCATTTTTAAGGTGTTAAAAAGAGGAGAAAAATTAAACGAAGCGGTTGCTTCCGGAAACGTTAAGGAACTTTCCGATATGGGCTTAAGATATGACCTTACCCTTCCTCTTTCCCGTTACTACGCAAATAATAAGGCATCTCTTTCTACGCCTTTTAAAGTAATACAGATAGATCAGGTATTCCGCGCGGAAAGACCTCAAAAGGGCCGTCTTCGCGAGTTTGTACAGTGCGACATAGACATCCTTGGTTCTTCTTCAAAGAGCTGCGAGATTGAGCTTATAGATACTACCGCAAAGGCTCTTTTAAACATTGGGATCAAGAACTTTAAGATAAGAATAAACGACAGAAGAATATTAAAGAGCATAATCCTTTCCGCAGGTTTTACCGATGGGGATACGGAGAGCGTAAGCGTTTCTTTCGACAAGATGGATAAGATCGGTGCGGAGGGTGTAAAGGGCGAACTTCTTGACAAGGGATTTGATGCTGAAAAGGTTGAGAAGTTTATCTCCATCATTTCCATTGATCCGTTTACTCTTGAGGAAGCAAAGAAATATTGCAGCGACACAGAAGTTATTGAAAATGTTGCAAGTATAATTGAAGCCGTTCGTGCTCTTGCCGGTAATGACTACGCTATTGAGTACGACAGATCTTTGGTTAGAGGCCAGGGCTACTATACAGGTACTATTTTTGAAATAGAGTCTTTGGATTTTGGCAGCTCCATAGGAGGCGGTGGCAGATACGACAACATGATAGGCAAGTTTACAGGTGAAAACGTT
>JAILFQ010000365.1 GCA_024697505.1 Lachnospiraceae bacterium | reverse complement strand
TAGGAGACATAAAAAGAGGAGACATAGGTTCCACATCGGCCGCTTATGCCACAGCTCATATAGGAAAGGTAGACATTGAAGGAGAAAAGGTGGAGCCTTTTGGAGAAGACTTTATAACAGTTAATCCTTACTTTGGCATTGATGGCGTAAAGCCTTTTGTGGATGCCTGCAAAGAAAATGATAAGGGACTTTTTATCCTGGTTAAGACATCCAACCCTTCCAGCGGAGAATTTCAGGACAGGTTAATAGACGGAAGACCTCTTTATGAGTGGGTTGGTGAAAAGGTTGCAGAATGGGGCAGGGAATCCATGTCCGGTGATTATTCCAATATAGGTGCTGTTGTAGGTGCCACATATCCGGAAATGGGAAAAAGACTCAGAAGCCTTATGCCTAACACTTTTATTCTGGTTCCGGGTTACGGTGCTCAGGGCGGTAAGGGAAGCGACCTTGTTAACTTCTTTAATAAGGACGGACTTGGAGCTTTAATAAATTCCTCAAGAGGAATTATTGCAGCATACAAACAGGCCGGTTACGAAAAATTTGGAGAAGCGGGTTTTGCGGATGCAGCAAGAGAAGCAGTAATAAGAATGCAGGCAGACATTAAGTCTGCATTAAATAAAATGGAGATGATAGAAATGAACAATCAGTTAACTGAAGGCGACATTAAAAAAATGCAGGAGGAAATAGAGCATAGAAAGGTTGTTGTCCGTAAGGAAGCACTTGAGGCCGTAAAAGAAGCAAGAGCTCAGGGAGACCTTTCCGAGAATTTTGAGTATTATGCTGCAAAGCGAGAGAAAAACAAAAATGAATCCCGCATTAGGTATTTGGAGAAAATGATAAAGACCGCCGAGGTTTATCATGATGACACGAAAGCTGATGAAATAGGAATGAATTCCACTGTAGAGGTTTATTTTCCGGAGGACGATGAGTGCGAGACTTACAGAATAGTTACAACTGTAAGAGAAGATTCTTTGAACGGACTTATCAGCGTTGAAAGCCCTCTCGGTAAAGCTTTGATAGGACACAAGGTGGGAGATAAGGTTGAGGTTTTTGTTAATCCTAAATCTTCATATTTTGTGGAAGTAAGATCCATAAGTAAAGACGGAGATGAATCCAAGGATAAAATATCCAGTTTTTAATATATGTGTGTGGGCACTGCCCTGTAAAGGATGGCTTATATAGACGCTGTTTTCTGTATCATTACCTCAAGTTGTAACATTGAAATGGCGAATGGGTAATGATATTATGCTTATATGAAATAAATATGCGGCTAAAGCCCATCATTTATAAATATTATCTTAAAGGAGAAAGAACTAAATGGTAGAACAGAGCATTGAATTCAGATATGACACTCAGCTTCTTATTGAGGGAGAAAACCTTGACGAGGATGCCATAAACGATTATATAACAGAGCATTTTAAGGGAGACTGCCTTCTTGCGGTAGGAGATGAGGAACTTATAAAGATCCATTTCCATACAAATGAGCCATGGAAGGTTCTTGAGTATTGCAGAACTCTCGGAGAGATTTACGACATTGTTGTTGAAGATATGGACAGACAGTCCAGAGGACTTAAGGGATGATAATAAATAATCCTATTCTTCCGGGTTTCAGACCTGACCCAAGTGTATGCAGGGTAGGGGATGATTATTTTCTTGTTAATTCAAGTTTTGAATATTTCCCGGGGATTCCGATCTATCACAGTAAAGATCTTATAAATTGGACACAGATAGGCCACGTTCTTACGCGGCCTTCTCAGCTTGCCCTTAAAGAAGGAGCTCCAAACAGGATTGGAATATACGCCCCTACCATACGTTATCATGAGGGAACTTTTTATTGTATCGTTACAAATGTTGGCGGAAATCCGGGCGGTAACTTTTATGTTACTGCAAAAGACCCGTTTGGCGAATGGTCTGAACCGATTTTTACAGACTTCGGAGGAATTGACCCATCATTATTTTTTGATGATGACGGTAAGGTGTACTATACCGGTACAGATAAGGGAATATTTATCTGTGAAATAGACATTAAAACCGGAAAAGCTATTGGAGAAAAGCATTATGAAGCCTGGGGCGGAACAGGGGCAAACAACCCTGAAGGACCACACCTTTATAAGATAAACGGCTATTATTATCTTTTGCTTGCAGAGGGCGGAACAGAACTTTGCCATATGGTAACCGTAGCAAGGTCTAAAACGGTTTACGGTCCTTATGATGAATGTCCTTTTAACCCTGTACTTACAAATGCGGGAACAAGACTGGATATTAAAGCTGCAGGGCATGCAGACCTGGTTTCGGATGTAAACGGAAACTGGTGGGCGGTCTGTCTTGGAATAAGACCTTCCAAGTATCCTTTTGTGCATATACTTGGCAGAGAAACCCTTCTTGCGCCTGTTATGTGGGGGCTTGGCTGGCCTCTTATAGGTCTGCATGGCCATGTGGACAGCGTAATGGAGTGTGCCGGTTCTGCGCTTCCGGAAAATGATGGCTGCGACGAAAATGAAAGTTTCTTTAAACCACATGGTGCCTATATAGATTTTAATTACAAGCCGGGCAGTGATGTTGTGGATGAGTTTACAGGCAATAGTCTGCATCCGCAGTGGAATTTTATATATGATGAAGTTCCGGGTTTGGTGGAGATTAAGGAAGACGGCCTGCATTTAAACGGAAATACAAAGGGCATTTCCGATGATGAAAAGAAGGCCATAATCTGCAGAAGACAGGAACATTTTGATTTTATTGCCACTGCTGATCTTGAAATTGAGAGAATGGCAGAGGGATCAGAAGCGGGAATAACCATATATATGAACAACAGACATCATTATGAGGCTTTTGTTACATGCCGCGGCGGAAACAGGTATGTGGTTCTAAGAAGACGCATAGGAAGCCTTATGGCAGAAGAAAACTCCTCCCGTTACGACGGACAGAAGATAAGTCTTGAACTTTCTGCCACAAAGGAAAACTATTCCTTTGCATTTACAGACGAGGACGGAAAAAGGACGGAACTGGGAAGCGGCGAAAGCCAATATCTTTCCACTGAAGCAGGAGGGTGCTTTACAGGAAATATGATAGGACTTTATGCTTGCGTAAAGGCAGAAAACACAAAGGATAGTGTACTTGTAAAAAGATTTTGCTATAAAAGTACAAAATAAGTAAAAAAGTTGTTGACAAAGTCGAAACTATAAAGTAAAATGAAACACGTCTTCCGAAAATATCTTCCCTTTAGAGAAGGCTGGTATTTGAGGAATACATTGCGTTTTAGAGAAACGCAATTTGCGCGAGTGGCTCAGTTGGTGGAGCGCGACCTTGCCAAG
>JAILFQ010000349.1 GCA_024697505.1 Lachnospiraceae bacterium | reverse complement strand
TGAATATGTGGGGGACAAATCTTTTGAAGAGGAAGAAAACTACATATTCAACAGTATAGCGGTAGGAAGATGGCGCACATTCTTCAAACTCGTATTCCAGCTTTCCACAATTTACAAGCCTTAGACCTTTGTCTGCCATTTTGTTTAACCATCTTGCCTGGGCTCCCATAAAGCCCGCAAAATAGCGTCTTTTAACAATGCTCATATCTTGCCCTCCATAATTTCATTTGCCGTTGCCGTAACACTTTCCAATCGTTTAAGTTCTTTTTCGGCAATCTTTTTACCTTCTGCTGTAATAATATATTCTTTTGTTTTACCGCCGGTGTCTCCGCAAGGTACGATCCACCCCTTATCTGTAAGAGTGTTTAACGCACCGTAAAGAGACCCTGCTCCAAGTACCAGACGGCCTGCGGTTTTTTCTTCGACAAATTGCATTATTGCGTAGCCGTGTCTTGGTGTAAACAAAGAAAGCAGAATAAAGAAGGTTACCTCTGTAAGCGCGCCGCCTTTAATGTTATCTTTCATTGATAGTTCTCCTTTGTATTACGGTTAGTGTAATATCTTTAATCGTAATATATCACTAACCGTAATAATGTGCAAGAGGAAAATGGAAAAATGTTTATTATTTTTTTAGTATACTTGTTGTGGATAAAGTGGTATAATGTAACTGTTAAATAATTAACAAAAAAAACTGCTTTGGGTGTTAATTATGAAAATATTACAATTATGTGGTTTTTTGAAAGGAGATTTTGGTTATGGGTTTTAACAAGGTAGTAGTATTAGGCGGTGGTGTTCTTGGTGTTCAGATCGGTCTTATGAGTGCTTATACCGGTCACGATACAACATTCTGGCTTCGTTCTGAAAGTTCCATCGGACGTACAACACCAAAGATTGAGCGTTACAGTAAGTTAATGATCGAGGATCTTTTAAAGGCAAAGGCTTTGGTCGGAAGCCCTATGGGAGCTTTCGTATATCCAAGAGGTCTTGTTAAGAAATGGGAAGGAACTACAGCATCAGATATAGATAAGCTCGTAGAGCAGGCAAGAGAGAATTTTGCAAAGCATGTTCATATCGAGTTAGACCCTTCTAAGGCAGTTAAGGATGCGGATGTTGTAATTGAGTCCATGTCTGAGGATCCTGCGGCAAAGATAGAAGTTTATGAGAAGTTCAAGAATCTTCTTGATGAGAAGACCATTCTTGTTACAAACTCTTCAACATTACTTCCAAGCATGTTTGCGGACCACACAGGTCGTCCTGAAAAGTACTTATCATTACATTTTGCAAATACAATCTGGAAGAATAATACAGCAGAAGTTATGGGCCATCCGGGCACAGACAAAAAGTATTATGACCAGATAGTAGAGTTTGCCGGTGAACTTAACATGGTTCCTCTTCAGCTTCACAAGGAGCAGCCGGGTTACATCCTTAACTCTATGCTCGTACCTTTCCTTTCTGCAGCTCAGGCTCTTTGGGCAAATGATGTAGCAGATCCGGAAACGATTGACCGTACATGGGAACTTGCAACAAGTGCTCCTGCAGGTCCTTTCAAGATCCTTGATATTGTAGGTCTTGAAACAGCTTATAACATCAACCAGATGAAGCCGGATGCAAAGGTTGAAGGTACCCTTACAAATAAGATGGGTAAGCTTCTTAAGGAAAAGATTGATAGAGGCGAAACAGGCGTTAATGCCGGCAAGGGCTTCTATGATTATACAAAGAAATAATTGGAAAGATTGTCTATTACGGGATGCCTCGCTAAAATGCGGGGCATCTTTTGTTATGCGGATATTTATGACTTACCTTGGTTTTGTCTTTATTATTTTTGGAATTGCGATTTTACGGTATTTACACTTTTGCCATATTATAATTTTTCACTTTATGATAAACTGATTTTACTTGCGTGATTTAACTTGTTAAAGTATAATGAGCTTAACAATTGTTAACGGGAGGCTTTTATGTATATTACATGTCTTGATCTTGAAGGAGTTTTGGTACCGGAAATCTGGATTGCTTTTGCAAAAGAGAGCGGTATTCCGGAACTGAAAAGAACAACCAGAGATGAGCCGGATTATGACAAACTTATGAAATGGAGAATAGGGATACTTAAAGAGCACGGACTTGGCCTTAAAGAAATACAGGAAACCATTGCAAAGATCGATCCGATGCCCGGGGCAAAAGAGTTTCTTGATGAGCTTAGGAGCATTACTCAGGTTATCATTTTAAGTGATACTTTCGAGCAGTTTGCAACTCCTCTTATGAAAAAACTCGGATGGCCTACAATTATGTGTAACAGTCTTGAAGTTGCAGAAAACGGTGAAATAACAGGCTTTAAGATGCGCTGCGAGAAATCCAAACTTACAACCGTAAAGGCTTTCCAGTCTATCGGATACGAAACCATAGCAAGCGGAGATTCGTTTAACGACCTTGGAATGATAACTGCAAGTAAGGCCGGGTTCCTGTTTAAAAGCACAGATCAGATAAAGGCAGATTATCCTGAAATTCCTGCTTTTGAAACATACGACGAACTTCTTTCGGCAATAAAAAAGGCAATAGGAAGATAATAATACAAAAGAAAGCCGGTGTTTTGCCGGCTTTTTTGCGGGGTGGACCAGATGGAGAAAAAGACCGGTTTTGTAATATTTAATGATGGCGTGGTGGAAACTCTTGCCTACTTTGGTATGTGTATAGCAAAGGAGCTTGTAAAAAGAGGATACCCGGTATACTTGTTTAAAATAGAAGATGATACTTGCAAAATAGACGAACTTAAGGCCTTTATCCGCTCTAACGATACGGTTCTTATAACCTTTAATTTTAACGGAATACAGCACGAAGCCATCTTTTATGATGAAAAGCTTCGTCTTTTATGGGACCTTTGCGGAGTAAGAGTTTTAAATATAATTGTGGACAATCCTTTATACTATTTAAAGGAATTATCCGACCTTCCAAAGCGCTACGCGCAGATCTGCATAGACATCGGACATGAGGAATACATGAAAACGTATTATCCGGCTGTTAAATTGTTTGAAATGATGCCGATTCCCGGCAGCAACATTTTTGAGGCGGAAGAGGTTGAAAAAGTGTTGTTTCCGGGAAAAAAGCAGGCCTTTCATGAAGTGCGTGTGCCAAGGCCTTTAAAAGACAGGAAAATGCAGGTAATGTTTGCGGGCAATTATACTCACCCGGATAAATTTGAGGAATATATAAAGAGGCTGGGGGATGAGTATGAAGCTTTTTACAGGGGAATTATAGAAGATCTTGTTTCTAATCCGAAAAAGGAGATCAATAAGACTTTCAGGGAACATATAGAAAGAGAAATGGGAGAACTTTCAAGCAAAGATATGGTAACTGCCCAGAACAGTCTTATGTTTATAGATTTATATGTAAGATTTTACTTTAGAGGTCTTGTAATAAAAACCTTAACGGAAGCCGGAATAAAAGTGGATCTATTTGGAGAAGGTTTTAATGCTCTTGAAACAAGTAAAAAAGAAAACCTTATAATCCATGGGGGTACGGATACCAAAGGGGTTTTGTACGCACTTGAAGATACGGTGCTTTCCCTTAATGTAATGCCCTGGTTTAAAAGAGGCGCCCATGACAGAGTGTATAGTTCCATGCTTTCCGGCGCGGTAGCATTAACGGATGAAAGCATATATATGAAAGATAAGCTTAGAAACGGAGAAGATCTGTTTTTCTACAGCCTGGATAAGTTGGAGAATTTACCGGATATAATAAAGAATGGTCTTTCAGATATGGAAAAACTACAAAATGTAGCAGATTCCGGCTACCGCTATGTAAGTGAAAATGCTGACTGGAGTAGCTTTACAGAGAAACTGTTAAAAATTGTATATCTTTTTTAAACTTTTGATGAAATTAATGGTTGACATTTTTTCTTCAAGGGTGTATTATTGCCATTGTGTTCGAGAGAGCACGATATGCGCGAGTGGCTCAGTTGGTGGAGCGCGACCTTGCCAAGGTCGAGGCCGCGGGTTCGATTCCCGTCTCGCGCTTACATTTAAACGAAAAGAGGAACATCCTAAGGGATGTTCCTTTTTTTCGTTTAAAAG
>JAILFQ010000339.1 GCA_024697505.1 Lachnospiraceae bacterium | reverse complement strand
AAGGAGAGACAGTCTGTTCTTGAGGCTACGAATATTATAGACAGATTTGAAAAATTAAGCTGTGCTCTTGCGGATGAGATAGAAATTATCCGTTTTAAAAAAGAACTGAATAATAAAGTTAAAACACGTGTGGATAAAAACCAAAAAGACTACATAATGCGTGAACAGATCAAGGCAATGAGAGAGGAACTGGGTGAAGGACCATCAGAAGACGATGCCGAGGTTTACATCAAGAAAATGAACAATCTTGTTGCGCCGGATTATGTTAAGGAGAGACTGGAAAAAGAGATAAAGAGATTTAAGTCTGTTATGGGAAGCCCATCCGAGAGCGCGGTTTCCAGAGGATATATAGAAACACTTCTTGACCTTCCATGGGATAAAAGATCCAAGGACAATAATTCTCTTAAAAGAGCGGAGAAAATACTTAACAGAGACCATTATGGGCTTGAAAAGGTAAAGGAAAGAATTCTGGAATTCCTTGCCGTAAGTTTCCTTAATGATGAAGGGCAGACACCTATCATTTGTCTTGTGGGGCCTCCGGGAACCGGTAAGACTTCCATAGCCAAGTCCGTTGCGGAAGCATTGGAAAAAGAGTACGTAAGAATAAGCCTTGGCGGTGTCAGGGATGAGGCAGAGATAAGAGGCCACAGAAAGACGTATATAGGTGCAATGCCGGGCCGTCTTGTACAGGGACTGAAAAAATGCGGAACCTCCAACCCCCTCATGCTTCTTGATGAAATAGATAAAGTGGGTCAGGACTACAAGGGGGATACTTCTGCGTCTATTCTTGAAGTGCTGGATTCCGAACAAAATAAGAATTTTGTGGATCACTATGGGGAAATCCCTGTGGATCTTTCAGATGTTATGTTTATATGTACCGCAAACTCAACCCAGGGAATATCCAAGCCCCTTCTTGACCGTATGGAACTTATAGAAGTAAACAGTTATACAGCGAACGAGAAGCTGCATATCGCAAAAGAACATCTTCTTCCTAAGCAGCTGGAAAAGAACGGACTTACCCCAAAAGAACTTGAAATTACAAAAGGTGCCTTAAGAGAGCTTATCAATTCTTATACCAGAGAAGCGGGAGTTCGTCTTCTTGAAAGAAAAATAGGTGAACTGTGCAGAAAGGTAGCCAAGCAATATGTAGAGGAAAGAAAAGAGAAAGTCTTTAAGCTTTGTGAGAGAGTAAGCAAGTATTCGAACTCTGAGGGCGAATATACGCTTGCATATTCGAAAGACAAAGAAAGCGAACCTTTTGAAAATCCTCCGAAAATAACCGAGAAAAATATTGAAAAGTATCTTGGTAAAAAGAAATACAGAAAAGATAAGATAAACGAGATTGATGAGGTTGGAACGGTCAGAGGTCTTGCCTGGACAGAGGCCGGCGGAGATACACTTACTATAGAAACTGCGGTTATGCCCGGAAAAGGAGAGCTTATTCTTACGGGTAACCTTGGTGACGTAATGAAGGAATCTGCAAGGATCGCCATAAGCTACGTAAGGTCTGTTCCGGAGCAGACAAAAGCGGAAGATGACTTCTTTTCCAAACATGACATACATATTCATGTACCTGAAGGAGCGGTCCCAAAAGACGGACCTTCCGCCGGTATAACAATGGCTACATCCGTATTTTCTGCAGTTGCAAAAATACCTGTAAGCAAGACTGTTGCGATGACGGGAGAGCTGTCTTTAAGAGGCCATGTTATGCCGATAGGCGGTCTTAAAGAAAAACTGCTTGCGGCAAAAACAGCAGGTGTTAAGAAGGTACTTGTTCCATTGGAAAACAAGAGCGATGTGAGCGAGATTTCCGAAGAGATCACAAAAGGACTTGAAATAGTTTTTGTTTCCATGATGGACGAAGTCTTAAAGGAAGCACTTGTAAAAAGTAAGAGGTAGAGATGGAAGAAAAGAAAGAAACTAAAAAGCCGAAGATTATTAACAATGTGTCATTAGAGACGGTGTGCGGTATTACCAGCGCACTTCCGGTTAACGAACTTCCGGAGATCGCCTTTGCGGGTAAATCCAATGTGGGAAAGTCGTCTTTGATCAATTGCTTGATTAACAGAAAGTCATTAGCCAGAACCTCTTCCCAACCCGGTAAAACTCAGACCATTAATTTCTATAAGGTTGAAAAAGATGTTTATTTTGTTGACCTTCCCGGCTACGGTTATGCACAGGTTTCCAAAGAAACAAAGGCTAAGTGGGGTAAAATGATAGAAAATTACCTTCACAAGTCCCCGGTTTTAAAAATGGTATTCCGGCTTATATATATAAGCCATGATCCTTGTCCCAACGAGAAAGATATGTATGACTGGATAAAGCACAACGGCTTTGATCCGGTTATTATTGCAACAAAGATGGATAAACTTAACAGAAGCCAGGTTGCCAAAAATGTTAAGGCAGTAAGAACAGGTCTCGGTGCCGGAAGCGAAACGGTGATCATTCCTTTTTCCGCTACAACAAAGCAGGGAAGAGAAGAGATCTGGGATCTTATTGATAAATGTATTAAGACGGAAGAGTAAAAAAAACAGGCCGGGACTACTGTGGGTCCCGGTCTGATATTAATTTTGTGAGTAAGTAGCTGTATATGTCTGAACTACGGTCTTTCCAGTGGTTGCAGATGGTATCGGCTTCTTTTTCTGTTGTAACCATAAGATTTATATGAATGATTTCACTTTCGTGCTCCACTACTCGAAGGTCTACAACAAACTCGTTTTTCTTTGCTTCGTAGTAGTCTGCCGTTTGAGCAACCATTTCTCTTAACAGATAGTCTTTTTCCGAAAGGTAAGTATCTATTTCGTCTCTTATCTTAACGGAAATTTTTGTATAGAAGAAGGAGAGAGTTTCTCGTCCGGAGTCTGTTATGTGGTAGAGAAAAGCATTGTGTATTTCTTCAACTTCTATATATTTGTCGTCTATTAAATCTTCAAGAGCTTCGTTTATATCCAAAAAAGTTGCATAGCCCTTGTCTACAACAAGTGTGGTAAGATCTGTGTTTGTTATTGGAAATGTAACTCTGTCTAAAATATAGAGAAGAATTAACTTGTAGAGCATCATTGATTCCGATTGCATTTTTTCACCCGCTGATTAAATATTTTCTTTTACCGCCTTACATACTGCATCACATACGCGTGGATCAAAAGCGAATGGAAGAATATTTTCGTCGGAAAGTTCTTCGTCCGGAACAAGTCCGGCAATGGCATTTGCTGCTGCAAGCTTCATTTCTTCTGTGATCTGGCTTGCACGTCCTTCGAGAGCACCCTTAAAGATTCCCGGGAATGCAACAACGTTGTTCACCTGGTTAGGGAAGTCTGAACGGCCTGTTCCTACGACTCTTGCGCCGGCTTTCTTTGCAAGATCAGGCATGATTTCCGGTACCGGATTTGCCATGGCAAAAAGTATGGAATCCTTATTCATGGAAGCAACCATTTCTTCAGTAACAATGTTTGGTGCGGAAACACCGACAAATATGTCGGCACCCTTAAGCGCGTCCGCAAGAGTGCCTGTGGCACCGGAGAGATTTGTTACATCCATCATTGATTTTTGCATATAGTTAAGCCCTTCGGTTTCTTTTGAAAGAATACCTGTCTTATCACAAAGGGTTATATTTTTGAAACCATATCTTAAGAGAAGCTTACAAATTGCGATTCCTGCAGAGCCTGCACCGTTAATAACAACTTTGCATTCTTCTTTGGTCTTTTTAACAACCTTAAGGGCATTTATTGTACCTGCAAGTACCACTATGGCAGTTCCATGCTGGTCATCGTGGAAGACCGGAATCGGAAGAAGTTTTTTAAGTCTTTCTTCTATTTCAAAACATCTGGGAGCGGAAATGTCTTCAAGATTGATCCCGCCAAAGGCAGGAGCTATATTACATACGGTCTTTATTATTTCTTCCGTATCCTGAGTATCTAAACAGATCGGGAAGGCATTCACGTTTCCGAATTCCTTAAAAAGTACACATTTTCCTTCCATAACAGGCATTGCTGCAGCGGCACCTATGTTGCCGAGACCTAATACAGCACTTCCGTCGGAAATAACGGCAATGGTGTTGGATTTAATTGTGTATTTGTAAACAGCCTCCGGGTCCTTTGCAATAACCTTACAAGGT
>JAILFQ010000087.1 GCA_024697505.1 Lachnospiraceae bacterium | reverse complement strand
ATATTTATTCTTTTCCCGGAAGGCGGTTACCACAAGAACCACAACAGAGTCGGTGATTTTAAGCCGGGAAGTTTTAAGAGTGCTATGGTTGCAAAGGTACCTATTGTACCGGTTGCCCTGTTTGATTCCTACAAGGCGTTTGAGGGTATGAGAGTGGGAATTATTAATACAGAGGTACACTATTTAAAGCCTATTACGCCGGAGGAATATGAGGGCATGAAGACTCAGGAGGTCGCTCAGGAAGTAAGAAGACGTATAGTCGAGAGGATTACCGAGAGAGAAAAGGAACTTGGAAGAAAAATAAGTAATCCGGTAGAAGGGGATGTCTCCTTAACTTGACAAACTTTGTAAAAAGGTTTAATATGCTGAAAAATACGAAAAAAGCGTTGATGAAGACAGTAGTTGCATTTTCAAAAGGCAAAGCGAGACCGGGACAGTGAGAGCCGGTAGCGAGTAGAGTTGCAATGAACATCCCTTCGGAGCTGCAGGTCGAAAGAAAACAAGTAGGCTGTGCCGGTTTCCACCGTTATATGGATAGAGCTTCAGGAGAAATCCGGAGCGCGAATGGGTGGTACAACGAATAATCAGGCTCTTCGTCCCGTTTGCGGATGAAGAGCCTTTACTTTTTTTAAGAAGGAGAACAAGGAAATGTATATCAAAGTTGACACAAACATGAATTTTGTTGACCGTGAAAAAGAAGTGCTTAAGTTCTGGCAGGATGAAAACATCTTCGGTAAGAGCATAGATTCACGTAAAAAGGGTAAGACCTATACTTTCTATGACGGACCACCTACAGCAAACGGAAAGCCGCATATAGGCCATGTTCTTACAAGAGTAATAAAGGATATGATCCCAAGATACCGTACAATGAAGGGCTATATGGTTCCTCGTAAGGCCGGATGGGATACTCATGGACTTCCTGTAGAACTTGAAGTTGAAAAGCTTCTTGGCCTTAACGGAAAAGAGCAGATTGAAGAATACGGCATGGAGCCTTTTATTAAAAAATGTAAGGAAAGTGTCTGGAAGTACAAGGGAATGTGGGAGGATTTCTCAGACCTTGTCGGTTTCTGGGCAGATATGGAGCATCCATACGTAACATATGATGACAATTATATTGAGTCCGAGTGGTGGGCTCTTAAGGAAATCTGGAATAAGGGCCTTCTTTACAAGGGCTTTAAGATCGTCCCTTATTGCCCAAGATGCGGTACACCTCTTTCTTCCGCAGAAGTTGCCCAGGGCTATAAAACAGTTAAGGAAAGATCTGCAATTGCCCGTTTTAAAGTTAAGAACGGAGCAGACAACGAGTACTTCCTTGCATGGACAACAACACCTTGGACGCTTCCTTCGAACGTTGCACTTTGCGTAAACCCGGATGAGACTTATGCAAAGGTTAAGGCTGCAGACGGAAGAATATACATAATGGCAAAGGCGCTCTTAGACACTGTTCTCGGAAAGCTTGCAAGAAAGGCAAATGAGGAAAAGGGAACACCTGCCGTTGCAGCATACGAAATACTTGAAACCTGCAAGGGTAAAGATCTTGAGTACAAAGAGTATGAGCCTTTATTCGATTTTGCAAATGATATAATAAGAAAACAGGGCAAGAAAGCTCATTATATAACCTGCGACAATTACGTTACCATGTCCGACGGTACCGGTATTGTACATATTGCACCTGCTTTTGGTGAAGACGACTCCAGAGTTGGAAGAGATTACAACCTTCCTTTTGTACAGCTTGTTGACGGAAAAGGCGAACTTACCGCAGAGACCGCTTACGCAGGAGTTTTTGTAAAGAATGCAGACCCTATGGTGCTTGAAGACCTGGATAAGAAGGGACTTCTTTTCTCCGCACCTGAGTTTGAACACGAATATCCTCATTGCTGGAGATGCGACAGACCTCTTATCTATTATGCACGTGAGTCCTGGTACATAAAGGAAACAGCTGTAAGAGACGACCTTGTAAGAAACAACAATACGGTAAACTGGATTCCTGATTCCATCGGAAAAGGAAGATTCGGTAACTGGCTTGAAAATATTCAGGACTGGGCAATTTCCAGAAACCGTTATTGGGGAACTCCTCTTAACATCTGGGAGTGTGAATGCGGAAAGAGATGCTGCGTAGGTTCCAGAGAAGAGCTTTATAAGATGAGCGGAGATGAAAGAGCAAAGACGGTTGAACTTCATCGTCCTTACATAGATGAGATCGAGCTTAAGTGTCCGGATTGCGGAAAGCCTATGAAGAGAGTTCCGGAAGTTCTGGACTGCTGGTTTGACTCCGGTGCAATGCCTTTTGCACAGCATCATTACCCGTTTGAAAATAAGGACCTTTTTGAACAGCAGTTCCCTGCAGACTTTATTTCCGAGGCGGTAGACCAGACAAGAGGATGGTTCCATTCTCTTATGGCAGAGTCCACGCTCCTCTTTAACAAGGCTCCTTACAAGAATGTTATTGTTCTTGGCCACGTTCAGGACAAGGACGGTAAGAAGATGAGTAAGAGTAAAGGAAATGCGGTAGATCCTTTTGAAACTCTTCAAAAGCATGGCGCAGATGCCATAAGATGGTATTTCTACATTAATTCCGCACCATGGCTTCCTAACAGATTCCATGACGATGCGGTTACGGAAGGCCAGAGAGGTTTCATGGGAACCCTTTGGAATACATACGCTTTCTTCGTGCTTTATGCAAATATAGATAACTTTGATGCAAAGAATTATAAGCTTGAATACGATAAGCTTTCCGTAATGGACAAGTGGCTTCTTTCAAGACTTAACACAACAGTGAAGGCTGTGGATGACAACCTTGCGGACTACAAGATTCCGGAAGCTGCAAGAGCATTAGAAGCTTTTGTTGACGAAATGAGCAACTGGTATGTTCGTCTTGGAAGAGAAAGATTCTGGGCAAAGGGTATGGAGCAGGATAAGATAAATGCTTATATGACTCTCCACACAGCACTTGTTACCCTTGCAAAGGCAGCAGCCCCAATGATACCTTTCATGACAGAGTCCATTTACCGCAACCTTGTTTGCACTTCCGATGCATCCGCACCTGAAAGTGTACACCTTTGCGATTTCCCTGAAGTAAATACTGCATGGATAGACGAAAAGCTTGAAGAGCAGATGGACGAAGTTCTTAACATTGTTGTTCTCGGACGTGCCTGCAGAAATGCTTCCAACATTAAGCAGCGCCAGCCTATTGCAAAGATGTATGTAAAGGCGGAAAAGGAACTTCCTGAGTTCTTTAAGGATATTATCAAGAACGAGCTTAATATAAAGAATGTGGAATTTACAGAGGATGTAAGAAACTTTACTTCCTACTCCTTCAAGCCACAGCTTAAGACCCTCGGAAGACGTTTTGGTGCTAAGATAAATGAGGTAAGAACTCTTCTTGCCGGACTTGACGGAAATACAGCCATGGACGAACTTAACGAAAAGGGTACACTTACACTTACCGTTAGCGGAACTCCTGAGGAACTTACAAAGGATGACCTTTTAATAGAAGCATCTCAGGTACCGGGCTTTGTATCTGACCAGAACCATGGAATTACCGTTGTTCTTGATACAAACCTTACACCGGAGCTTATTGAAGAGGGCTTTGTAAGAGAGATAATCTCCAAGGTACAGACAATGCGTAAGGATTCCGGTTTTGAGGTTATGGACCGCATTAAGGTTTACCTTTCCGGAAATGATAAGCTTGGAAAGATAGCAAAAGATAATGAAGATGATATAAAGAGGGTATGCCTGGCTGACGAAATCGTTATCGGCATTGCCTCCGGCAACACAAAAGACTGGAATCTTAATGGTGAAGATGTTATAATCGGTGTTGAGCGTGTCTGAGCTCGGCCGGTTTGAAGCCATTTGAAAAAAGGATAAATGTGCGCGCCTTTATCATCTGGGGACAATAGTATAATTTAAGGCCGGTTGCTTTACTGCGATCGGCCTTTTTTGGAGGATAACGGATAATGGATATAACAAAGGCAGACTTAAAATCAAAGATCATCAGCAATCTTAAAACGCTTTATCGTAAGGAAATTACAGAAGCATCAAAGCAGCAGGTTTATCAGGCTGTATCATACGCTCTTAAGGATTACATCATTGATATGTGGATGGATACACATAAGATGTATGAAAAAAAGGACCTTAAGACAGTTTACTATCTCTCGATGGAATTCTTAATGGGACGTGCCCTTGGTAACAATATCATTAATATGAAGGCACTTCCTGTAGTTAAGCAGACTCTTAACGAGCTTGGCTACGACCTTGAAAATATTGAAGAGGAAGAGCCGGATCCGGCTCTTGGAAACGGCGGTCTGGGAAGACTTGCTTCCTGTTTCCTGGATTCTCTTTCCACACTTGGCTACCCTGCATATGGCTGCGGTATAAGATACAAGTACGGAATGTTTAAGCAGGCAATTGAAAACGGCTTCCAGGTGGAGCAGCCGGACAACTGGCTTAAAGAGGGCTATCCTTTTGAGATTAAGCGTCAGGAATATGCCTGTGAGGTTAAATTTGGCGGTTATGTAAAGCTTGAAAGAACTCCTGAAGGAAAAGATCATTTTGTACAGCAGGATTACCGTTCTGTACTTGCTGTGCCATACGACATTCCGATTGTGGGCTATGGCAACGGAATTGTAAACTCCCTTCGTATATGGGATGCCCAGGCGATCAACGACTTCTCTTTGGACTCCTTCGACAAGGGCGATTACCAGAAGGCGGTAGAGCAGGAAAACCTTGCAAGAACCATTACAGAGGTGCTTTATCCAAATGATAACCACATTGCGGGTAAAGAGCTTCGTCTTAAGCAGCAGTACTTCTTTGTATCTGCAAGCGTTCAGCGTGCAATAAAGAAGTATATGGAAACACATAAGGATATTAAAAAACTTCACGAAAAGGTTATTTTCCAGCTTAATGATACCCATCCGACCGTTACGGTTGCGGAAGTTATGAGAATTCTTCTGGATGATTACTTCCTTACATGGGATGAGGCCTGGGATGTAACTTCGAAGTGCTGTGCGTATACGAACCACACAATTATGGCAGAAGCACTTGAAAAGTGGCCGGTAGACCTCTTTAGAAAACTTCTTCCGAGAGTTTACCAGATTATAGACGAGATTAACCGCAGATTTGTTAATCTTATTCAGGAAAAGTATCCTGAAAATTACGAAAAGATAGAAAAGATGGCAATACTTTACGACGGACAGGTTAGAATGGCAAACCTTGCCATTGTTTCCGGTTTCTCTGTAAACGGTGTTGCCGCACTTCATACAGAAATTCTTAAGAAGGAACAGTTAAAGGATTTCTATGAGCTTTGGCCTGAAAAGTTTTCCAACAAGACCAACGGTATTACTCAGAGAAGATTCCTTCTTCATGGTAATCCGCTTCTTGCGGATTGGGTTACAAAGAAGGTTGGAGACGGCTGGATCACAGACCTTTCAAAGATAAGCGGTATAGAAAAGCTTGTTGATGACGAAAATGCCCGTGCCGAGTTTATGGAAATAAAGCACAAGAACAAGATCCGTCTTGCAAACTATATTAAGGAGCATAACGGAATAGATGTAGACCCTGATTCTATCTTTGATGTGCAGGTTAAGCGTCTTCATGAGGATAAGAGACAGTTCCTTAATATTCTTCATATTATGTACCTTTACAACTGCCTTAAGAAGAATCCGGACATGGATTTCTTCCCGAGAACCTTCATTTTCGGTGCAAAGGCTTCTGCGGGGTACAGAAGAGCAAAGGCTATAATCAAGCTTATTACAAGCGTTGGAAATGTTATTAACAACGACCCGGATATTAAGGGTAAGATAAAAGTTGTATTTATTGAAAACTACAGAGTTTCCAATGCGGAAATAATCTTTGCGGCAGCAGATGTTTCCGAACAGATTTCCACAGCAAGTAAAGAGGCATCCGGTACAGGAAACATGAAGTTTATGCTTAACGGTGCCATCACCCTTGGTACACTTGACGGTGCAAATGTAGAAATGCTTGAGGAAGCCGGAGCGGACAACATGGTAATCTTCGGGCTTACTGCGGATGAGGTTATTGC
>JAILFQ010000275.1 GCA_024697505.1 Lachnospiraceae bacterium | reverse complement strand
GTCTTAGACCAGAAGAGTATAGACAAGCTCATAGAGCTTATCGGAAAGACAAGCAGTCTTACGGGAGGCGTAAAGCCGGTTATTGTTACAGATGCTGCAACCGGTGCGGAAGTTGCGTTAGACGGTGCTGTTGTTTCCATGGAGAAGGATGCAAAGGGGTTTGTACTTATTTTTGTTGTTAAAGACGGAAAGAAGTATTCTGTTGCGCCGGAGTCTCTTGTGGAGAGAAAGTATGTTGCTGTCGGTTCACCTTGGGGGCTTGCTATTTCTCCGAGAATGTTTGCGGAAACCGCAAAGATTTTTGGGGTAGAGTTCGACAAGGCATCAATGAAAACCATCACAAAGGATTTTGCAAGAATTGTTTACGGTTCTGAAGATGCTAAAATCCCATCATTTTATTTGGGCTAAATTTGAAAAATATTGATCTGACTTTGGAGGGCTTATATGAGAAGGCTTAGAAGGTTTATTTGTTGTGCTCTTTTTTCTGTAATGCTGGTTAATTGTCTTACAGCGTGCGCTTCCGACAAAAATTCCGATAAAAACAATACAACAGAAAACGTTAGCGGCGGAAGTGGAACAAACGGTGGAAGTGGAACAAATGGTGGAAGTGAGACAAACGGCGGAAGCGGTGAAAGTGGTGCAAGCGGCGAAAACGGCACCAATGCAGAAAAATCCGACGGTGAAAATGGTACGAGTGCCGGGAACGGTACAGAAAACGGCACAACCACCGAAACAGGGCTTACTTCTCATAAGTCTGCAAACGGAATAGATACAGTGGATGACGGAAGTGTCAGAACTTCTCTTACTGCACTTGAAGTTACAGAACTTATGGGAAACGGAATAAACCTTGGCAACACCATGGAATCCTATGTAAGAGAAGCTTACGGAACATCTGCTCCCGCAACGCTTTACGAGCAGGGCTGGGGAAGTCCGGTTACCACGCAGGAAATGGTTAGCGGCATGAAGGCGGCTGGTTTTACCACAATAAGAATTCCGGTAGCCTGGACCAATGTAATGGATTTTACGGAAGGCAATTACGACATAAAAACGTCCTACCTCGACAGAGTAGAAGAAATAATCAATTATGCAAGAAACGAGGGAATGTACGTTATTATAAACGACCACTGGGACGGTGGATGGTGGGGCATGTTTGGTTCCGCAAGCGAAAAGACCAGAGCCGCAGCCATGGACCTTTACGTTTCCATGTGGACTCAGATTGCCAACAGATATAAAGAATATTCGGACTATCTTATTTTTGAGTCCGGAAATGAAGAAATAGGTGCAAGGCTTAATGACCACGATTCAAGTTTTAATGCGGATTCCGGAACTCTTTCGGATGATGAGCTTTATAAAACCGCAAATCTTATAAACCAGACTTTCGTGGATACGGTGCGTGCCACAGGAGGAAACAACGAAAACAGATTCCTGCTTATTGCGGGTTACGGCACAGATATTAAAAATACGCTGGATGCAAGATTTGAAATGCCAAAGGATACGGCGACATCCAAACTTCTTCTTTCCGTACACTTTTACGATCCGTCCGGATATTGCATCTGGAACAGCGTGGAAAAGTGGGGAAGCAAGCAGGAACTTGCGGAAATGAATGAGACTCTTAAAAAACTTACCTATTTTACAGAGCAGGGTTACGGAATAGTAATAGGAGAATACGGAGTTTTGCTTGAAAGCAGAACAGCTCCGGAGGGAATGGAAGTCTACAACGAGAATTTCCTGGACAACTGCGATTTATACGGCTATGCAAACTGCCTTTGGGATTGTAGCAATCTTTATAACAGAAAGACCTGCAAAATGACAGTGGATTCGGTTGCGGAAATTTTTCTGGACCATTCACTTGAAAGCGAAATAAATAAACTGGCATCGGGCTACGACATAAAAACCGTAGCCGCAAATGATATTGAAGTTGCCATAGAAGACGCCTACGACGGCTTTGTACTGGATCCGAATACGGCAATGGCCTGGCTTATGTTCAACTCCAGCGACTGGGGTGCAAGCTACAGTGTAGGGGATGTTTATTCCCCTAACACAAAGACGGAAGGCCTTGTGGCAACAGACGTGGAAGTTACCGGCGCAGGCACATATACGGTTGGACTGGACTTTACCGGAACCAAAGCAGGTTTTGCAAACGGAATTATCTTTTGTGCCGTTGGCATTGCAAACGGAGAGACTCTTTTCCCTAATTACATTATTATTCCTCAGGAAATAAAGATTAACGGCGAAAAGGTTGAAACTACCGGATATGCCTTTACCACATCAGATGATAAGATCTGCACAAGAGTAAACATTTATAATTCCTGGGTTACAAGTATTCCGGAAGAGGGCCGTACAATGATGGGCTCTGCAACAGGATGCTCACCGACTATTATAGATGTTTCTGAACTGGGAAAGATTGAAACCATGACGGTTACATTTAAGTATCTTAAGAGATAAATAAATCCGGCCAAGGAGAAAACTTCTCCCGGTTTACATTTGATTACAAAGTTATTTGTTAAGAAAGCGGTAACGCTTTTTACCGAATTTTAATAATTAAGAATCCAAATAGCACTTGACATTTCATATGCCCGGTGCTATTTTATTTTCAGACCGTTAGCACTCCAATTAAATGAGTGCTAACAAGACAAATATCCGCAAAGGAACGGAGGAGTATGAAAGAAGAACTTGATGAAAGAAAAGTAAACATATTACTTGCGGTCATCAAAAATTATCTTGAGACCGGCGAGCCTGTTGGTTCGAGGACAATCTCCAAATTTAAGGACTTTAATTTAAGTTCCGCCACCATCAGAAACGAGATGGCCGATCTTGAAGAACTTGGATACCTCATACAGCCACACACTTCGGCAGGAAGAATTCCTTCCGACAAGGGCTACCGCTTCTATGTAGATGCTCTTATGGAAAAGAAAGAGCAGGAAGTTGAGGATATGAAAAATATCCTTATAGAAAAAGCGGATAAAATGGAAAACCTTCTTGAGCAGGTTACAAAGTATATGGCTTTAAGCACAAACTATACAGCACTTGCTTCCACACCTGTTTACAGAACAAGAAAAGTAAAGTTTATTCAGCTTACTGCTGTGGATATTAAACAATTGCTTGCAGTAATCGTAATTGAAGGAAACATCATTAAGAATAAAATGATAGCAACTTCCGAAGAAATTTCCCAGGAAGCCGTTTTAAAGCTTAATATTCTTCTTAATACCTTCCTTCAGGGACTGGACCTTTCGGAAATTAATCTGGATATTATTAAAAAGATAAAAGAAAAAGCCGAAGGTCTTACAGGAATTGTTTCGGATGTACTTGATGCCATTGCCCAGGCCATTTCCGAAGAGGATAAGGTTAGGGTGTATGCAAGCGGAGTTACAAACGTGTTGAAATATCCGGAACTTACAGACAACTCCGGAAACCTCATTTACGCACTTGAGGAGAAGAAAGAGATTGCAGAGCTTATGAAAAAGGATGCCGGTGTGGACGAGAAAGATAACATTCAAGTCTACATAGGTGATGAAAACCAGGTAGAATCCATGAAGGACTGTTCGGTCGTTACCGCCACTTACGAATTATCCGAAGGTGTTGTGGGTAAGATCGGTATTGTGGGTCCAAAGCGAATGGATTACGAAAAGGTTGTTTCCACACTTAAAACTATAAGGACCCAGCTCGACGATCTTTATAAAAAATAGAAAGGCAGGCTGAGCTTAAATGGTAAATGCCAAAGAACTTGAGGATGAAGTTAAAAATACCGCATCCGAAGAGGTAAATGAAAGCCCGAACAAAAAAGCTGAAGGTGAAAGAACTTCCGAGGGAGTAACGGAAAGCTGCGAAGGTACTTCAAAAGCAGGAAGCGAAGAAAAAGCCGGAAGTAAAGATGCTTCAAAAGCAGACAGCGAAGAAGTTAAAAAAAAGGGCGAAGCGGAAGATCCTTCTTCCGAAGATTCCGATGAAGCTGACAATGAAGAAGTTTCAGAAGAGGATGACGAAATGTTGTTCAAAAAGAAAAAAGACAAGAAAGACGAACAGATTGCCGAACTTAAAGACCGGGTAATGAGACAGATGGCAGAGTTCGACAATTTCAGAAAGAGAACTGAAAAAGAAAAGTCTCAGATGTTCGATCTTGGCGCAAAGGACATAATAGAAAAAATACTTCCTGTTGTGGATTCCTTTGAAAGAGGCCTTGCTTCCGTTAAGGAAGAAGATAAGGAACAGCCTTTTGTACAGGGCTTCGAAAAGATTTACAAGCAGATGCTTACAACCCTTGAAGCGTGCCACATAACACCGATGGATGCTGCCGGAAAGGAATTCAATCCGGACCTTCACAACGCGGTAATGCATGTGGAAGATGAAAACTACGGTGAGAACATTGTGGTTGAAGAGCTTCAAAAGGGTTATATGTATAAAGACAGCGTGGTAAGGCATGCAATGGTAAAAGTAGCTAACTAATTTCTTTAAATATAGGAGGATAAAAAAATGAGTAAGATTATTGGTATCGACCTTGGTACAACAAACTCCTGCGTAGCCGTTATGGAAGGCGGTAAGCCGGTAGTTATAGCAAATACTGAAGGTTCCAGAACAACACCATCTGTTGTTGGCTTTACAAAGACAGGTGAGCGTGTGGTTGGTGAACCTGCAAAGCGTCAGGCAGTTACAAACCCTGAAAAGACAGTATCATCCATTAAGAGACATATGGGTGAAGATTATAAGGTAACAATTGACGACAAGAAGTACTCTCCACAGGAAATTTCCGCAATGGTACTTCAGAAGATCAAGTCAGATGCAGAAAGTTATCTCGGAGAAAAGGTAACAGAGGCTGTTATTACAGTTCCTGCTTACTTCTCAGACTCTCAGAGACAGGCAACAAAGGATGCAGGTGAGATCGCAGGCCTTGAAGTTAAGAGAATCATTAACGAGCCTACAGCAGCAGCTCTTGCATATGGTCTTGATAACGGTAAAGAGCAGAAGATCATGGTTTATGACCTTGGTGGTGGTACATTCGATGTTTCCATCATTGAAATCGGTGACGGTGTAATTGAAGTTCTTGCCACAAACGGTGATACCCGTCTTGGTGGTGATGACTTCGATAACAAGGTTGCAAACTGGATGCTTGATGAATTTAAGAAGGCAGAAGGCGTAGACCTTTCCACAGATAAGATGGCAATGCAGAGAATTAAGGAAGCAGCTGAAAAGGCTAAGAAGGAACTTTCTTCTCAGACAACAACAAACATCAACCTTCCTTTCATTACTGCAACAGCAGAAGGTCCTAAGCACCTTGATATGAACCTTACAAGAGCAAAGTTCGATGAACTCACACACGACCTCGTTGAGAGAACAGCAGTACCTGTTCAGAACGCAATGAGAGATGCAGGCCTTACAAACAACGACATCAGCCAGGTTCTCCTCGTTGGTGGTTCAACACGTATTCCTGCAGTTCAGGACAAGGTTCGTCAGCTTACAGGCAAGGAGCCAAGTAAGTCCCTTAACCCTGACGAATGTGTTGCAATCGGTGCTTCCATTCAGGGTGGTAAGCTTGCAGGCGATGCCGGTGCGGGCGATATCCTTCTTCTTGATGTTACTCCGCTTTCACTTTCCATCGAGACTCTCGGCGGCGTAGCTACAAAGCTTATTGAAAGAAATACAACAATACCTACCAAAAAGAGCCAGGTATTCTCAACAGCTGCAGATAACCAGAGCGCAGTTGATATTAACATAGTACAGGGTGAAAGACAGTTTGCCCGCGACAACAAGTCCCTCGGAACCTTCCGTCTTGATGGTATTCCACCTGCAAGAAAGGGTGTTCCACAGATCGAAGTTACATTCGATATTGATGCAAACGGTATCGTAAATGTTTCCGCTAAGTATCTTGTAACAGGTAAGTAAAATCACATTACCATCACTTCCGGTTCCAACCTTTCCGAAGCAGATATAGATAAGGCTGTTAAGGAAGCTGCCGAGTACGAGGCACAGGATAAGAAGCGTAAGGAAGGCATTGATGCAAGAAACGAAGCTGACTCCATCATTTTCCAGACTCAGAACGCTCTTAACGAGCTTGGTGATAAAGTGGATGCAAATGAGAAGTCCACAGTTCAGGCAGACATTGATGCTCTTAAGGAAATTGTAGACAGAACAGCTAACCAGGATTCCATCAGTGAGAGCGATGTTGAGGCATTAAAGGCAGGTAAGGAAAAGCTTATGAACAGCGCTCAGTCCGTATTTGCAAAGATGTATCAGCAGAACCAGCAGGCAGGCGGCCCTGCTCCGGACATGAACGCAGGTCAGACAAGCGGAAATTCCGGAAATAATGATGATGTAGTTGACGGAGACTACAGAGAAGTATAATATATCATAGAACTTAAAGACAAAACCCCCGTCCCAAACAGGCGGGGGTATAAGTGTTATAATCCTTTGAAAAAAGGAGTAATTGGAGATTTTTATGGCTGATAAAAGAGACTATTATGAAGTCCTTGGCGTTTCTAAGAACGCTACGGATGATGAACTTAAAAAGGCATATCGTGTGCTGGCTAAGAAGTACCATCCGGATATGAACCCGGGAAACAAAGAAGCAGAAGCGAAGTTTAAAGAGGCTTCGGAAGCTTATGCAATTCTTTCGGATCCGGACAAGCGCCGTCAGTATGACCAGTTTGGACATGCTGCATTTGAACAGGGCGGCGGTGGCGGCTCCTACGGTTTCTCAGGCGACATGGGCGATATTTTCAGCCAGTTCGGAGATATATTCGGAGACATTTTTGGCGGCTTTGGAGGATTTGGAGGCGGCAGATCTTCAAGACCTAACGGCCCTATGAAGGGTGCAAACCGTCGTACAGGTATCCGCATATCATTTGAGGAGGCCGTATTCGGAACCGAGAAAGAGATAGAAATCAATCTCAAAGAGGCTTGCCCGACCTGTAAGGGAACAGGTGCAAAAACGGGTACAAGCGCCACTACATGTCCTAAGTGCGGTGGTAAAGGAAGAGTTGTATTCCAGCAAAATACCATTTTCGGTATTTCGCAATCCGTTCAGGTGTGTCCGGATTGCCGCGGTACAGGTAAGATAATTAAGGAAAAGTGTCCGGATTGTCGTGGTGAAGGCTATGTTACAAAGAAGAAGAAACTTGCTATTCAGGTACCTGCAGGTATTGATGACGGCCAGATGATCCGTATGAGAGGAAAAGGAGAGCCGGGCGAAAACGGCGGCGAGTGGGGAGACCTTCTTGTTGAGGTTTCTGTTACAAGACATCCTATTTTCCAGAGACAGGACAGAGATATTTATTCTACTGCTCCTATTCAGTTTACAACGACTGCACTTGGCGGAGAAGTTAAGATAAGCACCGTAGACGGAGATGTTCTTTACAAGGTTGAACCGGGAACTCAGACGGACACAAAGATAAGGCTTAAGAATAAGGGCGTTCCTGCAATAGGAAACAAAAACATTCGTGGTAACCATTATGTTACTCTTGTGGTACAGGTACCTAATTCCCTTACTTCCGAGCAAAAAGACCTGCTTAAACAGTTTGAAGCCACATTCAAGAACGGCGACGACTCCACCGGAGACGGAGAAAAGACCGGCAGGCGCAGAATATTCAGATAGTTATAGATTTTAACCTTTTCTCAGGGGCACATGCAGTGCCCCTGTTTTTATATTTTTCTTTCTTTTTGGGACACGTGGTTGTATAATGAGTTTGTATGTCCGCATTTACGCGGATGGGAGGGAAAACAAATGAAATGGAAAAAAATAACTCTTACCGTTAAGAACGAGTCCGCGGATCTTGTTGGGAACATGCTTGTGGAACTTGGCTTTGACGGTATTGAAACAGTTGACAACTTCCAGATATCCGAGGAAGACAAAAAGAAGATGTTTATAGATATTCTTCCGGAGCTTCCTGCAAACGACGGATATACAAGGATCAGCTTTTATACGGATGAAGAGACACCGGACGAAGAGACGAAAAAGCGTGTAAATGAAGGTCTTGAAGAGCTTTCCGCTTTTACAGACGTTTCGGATGTAAAATTTGAGTTTGGCGAAACGGAAGACAAGGATTGGATAAACAACTGGAAAGAGTATTTTAAACCTTTTCGTGTTGATGAAAGCATTATTATTAAACCTACCTGGGTGGACGAGCTGCCGGACAAAAAAGACGGGGACCTGGTTATAGAGATCGACCCGGGTACGGCTTTTGGTACAGGTGCTCACGAAACCACAAAACTCTGCATATGTGCCCTTAAAAAATATTTAAAAGCAAATGATAAAGTAATAGATATAGGGTGCGGAAGCGGAATACTTTCCATTGTTGCCAAGAAACTTGGAGCCGGTTACGTTCTCGGAACAGACATTGACGAGATAGCCGTTGGAGTTTCTGCTGAAAACGCCGGGCAAAACGGTATAAAAAGCGCTTTTTCCGAAAAAGCACCGGGAGTGGACCCCGCAGACGATATGAACGTTCTTACCGCTGCAGATCTTGGATGTGGTTTTTATTGTAGCAATGTTCTTGAGGATTCAAAAGCGAGAAAACTTTACGGTAACGATTTTAACATTGTTGTTGCCAATATTCTTGCGGATGTTATCATTCCTCTTTCCGCTGTTGCGGGAGAATTTATGAAGGAAGACAGCCTATTTATAAGTTCCGGAATAATAAATACAAAGGCAGATGCGGTTAACGAAGCACTTGTTTCAAACGGCTTCGAAATTGTGGAAAAGCTTACCTTAAACGATTGGGTTGCTTTTGTTGCCAAAAAGGCTGCTAAAGAGCGTTAGAAGGAGACATTAAAATGAGTTACATAAGCAGAAGAAAAGCACTTTTGGAAAAGATGGAAGATAACAGTATTCTCATCCTTTTTTCCGGAATAGAAAATCATATAAGTTCAGATACATATTTTGATATGGAGGCTAACAGAAATTTCTTTTATCTTACCGGCCTTCGCAGAGAAAACATGGTGCTCTTCCTTGAAAAGAGCAAAGGCACTACAGCAGAAAAGCTCTTTATTGAAGAGGCGGACCCGAGTGCCGAAAGATGGACCGGAAAAATGGTCACTTCCGATGAGGCAAAAGAGATAACGGGAATTAATGATGTTTACTATACAGACACTTTTGAAAGGGTTGTAGACGTAGCAATTACCAGACATGATATTGCAAATGTTTACTTTGACCTCTACCGCCACAGAAAGTGCGATCTTCCGGACTTTAATCTTGTACAGGGACTGGATTTTGCAAAGCTGTATCCGGGACTTAACCTTAAAGATTTAAGCCCTATAGTTTCTTCCCTCAGAATGAATAAGGACGAGGAAGAAGTTAAGCTTACAAAGAAAGCAATTGAAATTACAAAGGACTCCCTTCTTCACGTTCTCAGAAAGCTCCATCCGGGAATGAAGGAATACCAGGTACAGGCGGAATTTGAGTACATGATCCACATGCTTGGGGCAGAGCATACTGCGTTTAATACGATTGCAGGTTCCGGAATTAACGGAACAATGATGCACTACGAAACCAACCGTTGTACAGCGGAAGACGGAAGCCTTATCCTTTTGGACCTTGGCGCCAGATATGAAGGCTACAATGCGGATATTACAAGAACATATCCTGTAAACGGCAAATACA
>JAILFQ010000198.1 GCA_024697505.1 Lachnospiraceae bacterium | reverse complement strand
GACAACGATGCTGTTACGGTTATCACCAAAGGAACAACGATTAACGGTAGCATCATTTCCGATTGTTCACTTGATGTTATGGGAACAATTAACGGAGACATTGAATGTCTCGGAAAACTTACCATTACAGGTAAGGTACATGGCAACTCACTTGCTTCTGAGGTTTACGTTAATACAGACAGACTTGAAGGTTCTGTTACAAGTGAAGGTAGCGTAAAGGTTGGCCTTGGAACTGTTGTAATAGGAGATATTAGTGCTACATCAGGAGTATTTGCCGGAGCCGTTAAGGGCGAGGTAGATATTAAAGGACCTGTTATTCTTGATTCAACAGCTATTATTAAGGGCAACATTAAGGCTAAATCGGTTCAGATGAATAATGGAGCTGTTCTTGACGGATATTGTTCACTTGCATATGCAGACCTTTCAATAGATTCTATTTTTGAATAAGATGCATATTCGGAGGATGAGATGAGCGAAAATTACAAGAGAGTTTTGTTGAAATTAAGCGGAGAGGCACTTGCCGGTGAAAAGAAAACCGGTTTTGATGAAAAGACTTGTCTTGAAGTTGCCGGTCAGGTTAAGGAACTTGTTAAAAGTGGTACTGAAGTTGCAATAGTTATCGGTGGTGGTAATTTTTGGCGCGGAAGAACCAGCGAGACCATAGACAGATTTAAAGCAGACCAGATAGGAATGCTTGCCACAGTTATGAATTGTATTTATGTTTCGGAGATTTTCCGCTATTCAGGGCTTGAAACCGAAATATTTACACAGTTTGAGTGTGGCGATATGTCTAAGCTTTTTTCTAAAGATGAAGCGGTTGAAGCATTAAAGAACAAAAAAGTTATATTTCTTGCCGGTGGAACAGGTCATCCGTATTTTTCAACAGATACTGCAACAGCACTTCGTGCGATTGAACTTGAATGTGATATAATTCTTATGGCAAGAGCGATTGATGGTGTTTATGACAGCGATCCTAAAACCAATCCTAAAGCAAAGAAATATGCAAGTATTCCTATAAGTGAAGTTGTGGAAAAGAAATTGGGAATAATGGATCTTGCATCTTCGGTTCTTTGTCTTGAGAACAAAATGCCTCTTCTCATTTTCTCTCTTAATGAGAAAAACAGTATTATAGAAGCCGCATCCGGTAAGAGCACCGGTACGGTTGTTACAGCAGAATAAATTTAATGGAGAATCAATTATGAATGAACGTTTAAAGCCTTTTGAAGAAAAAATGGGTAAGACACTTTCTTCCCTTGAAGAAGAATATGCAAGCATTAGAGCAGGAAGAGCAAATCCTCATCTTCTTGATAAACTTACGGTAGATTATTACGGAACACCTTCACCTATTCAGAGTGTTGCAAATGTTTCCGTTCCTGAAGCAAGAATCATTCAGATTCAGCCTTGGGAATCGAAGATGATCAAAGAAATAGAAAAAGCGATTGTTGCTTCCGATCTCGGAATAACACCAAGCAATGACGGAAAGGTTATCAGACTTGTTTTCCCTGAACTCACAGAGGAAAGAAGAAAGGACCTTGTTAAAGATATTAAGAAGAAATCGGAAAACGCAAAGGTTGCAATCAGAAACATCAGAAGAGATGCAATGGATCTTATAAAGAAGGCTTCCAAAAACAACGAAATCTCAGAAGATGAAGAAAGCAATATTGAAGATGAAATCCAGAAGATGACAGATAAGTATGTTGCAGACATCGATAAGAGAACAGATGCAAAGTCTTCGGAAGTAATGACGGTTTAATACAAAAAAGCAGTATAAGGACGTCTCGGGGGGAATTCAGGGACGTCCTTTTTTAATCAGGCGGTTTAAAATGAATGATAATTATGTTGTTCCTGAACATGTTGCCGTAATAATGGACGGAAACGGCAGATGGGCAAAGAAAAAAGGCTTGCCCAGGAGTCTTGGTCATAGAGCCGGGGGAAAAGCCGTAGAAAGAATATGCAAGGATGCGTATAATATGGGGGTAAAATACCTTACCATTTATGCATTCTCTACTGAAAACTGGTCCCGTTCACAAGAAGAAATAGACGCATTGATGAACATATTAAGGGACTACCTCTCGGACTGCATTAAGCAATCCAACAAGAACAAGATGCGTGTTCGCATTATAGGCGATATAAGCAGATTGGACGAAGATATTCAAAAAAAGATAGCAGACCTTGAAGAAGCTACAAAGAATAACGATGGTTTAAGATTTTTTATCGCCCTTAATTACGGAGGGCGAGACGAGATAAAAAGAGCCGTGGCCGGTATGCTCAAGGACTCAAAAGAAGGAAAATTACGGGAGGAGGATATTACGGAAGAAAAAATATCTTCTTATCTGGACACAAAAGATTGTCCGGATCCCGATATTTTGATAAGAACAAGCGGAGAGCAGAGATTGTCTAATTTTCTTCTTTGGCAACTTGCTTATACTGAGTTTTACTTTACAGATGTTTTATGGCCGGATTTTTCAAAGAAAGACTTAGAAAAGGCCATTGAATACTACAATACGCGCGAAAGACGCTTTGGAGGCAGGAAATCTTAGTATTTCCGGAATTTTGTTATGGATGAAAAGAAAAAGTCAAAATTTTTAATAAGACTTGCAAGCAGCATTGTACTGGTGGCAATCGTGGTTTCGGTCGGAATCCTTGGCAGCTCAAACGTTATGCTTGCTTTTACCGGCTTTATTTCTCTTGTGGGAATGATGGAAATAATGAGAGTGTTCAAGATTCACAAATCTGTTATTGCACCTCTTGGCTATATAGGTGTTATAGCTCTTTATGCATGTATTTGTTGTGACAGGCCGGATATGATCATTTTTGTTGCCGTTGCATATTTACTGCTTATTATGATGATTTTTGTTATCACTTTTCCTAAGTTTTCATCAAACCAAATGATGGGCTTATTTTTTGGATTGTTTTATGTTGCGCTTATGATTTCTTACATGTATAGGATAAGACTGCTTGAAAACGGAAAGTATTATTTCTTTATGGTGTTTTTAACAGCCTGGGGAAGCGATGTTTTTGCTTATTGTGTAGGTCTTCTCATCGGTAAACATAAGGCTTTTCCAAAACTCAGTCCAAAAAAGACCATTGAAGGCTGCGTAGGCGGAGTTGTTGGAGGCGCGCTTATGCCTTTCCTTTACACTTTGATCCTTACCAACATGGGCGTTTTATCCTTTAAGAGTGAATACGTTCTTTTAATGGGCGGACTTGCGGCAATTCTTTCTCAGTGTGGCGACCTTGCGGCATCTGCAATCAAGAGAAATTATGATGTTAAAGATTATGGACATTTAATTCCGGGGCATGGTGGTATTCTTGACAGATTTGACAGCATTATATTTGTTGCTCCTGTAATGTATTATCTTTTAACAATTTTAATATAGGTTAAGGCTTAATATGGAAGAAAAGAAAAAAATATCAATACTGGGTTCAACCGGTTCCATCGGAACGCAAACTCTGGACGTTGTAAGAGCCAATAAAGATATAGACGTTCTGGCTCTTGCTGCGGGCTCTAATATAGATCTTCTTGAGAAACAGATTGAAGAATTTAATCCCGAAGTAGTTTGTGTGTATAATGAAGAAAAAGCCCTTGAACTTGAGAACAGAATAAAAGGAAAATATAAGGCCAAGGTGCTGTCCGGCATGGAAGGTCTTATTTCTTGTGCGGCTCAAACCTCTGCAAAAACAGTTGTAACCGCTTTTGTGGGAATGATAGGCATAAGACCTACCATAGAGGCAATTAAAGCAGGAAAAGATATCGCATTTGCAAACAAAGAAACACTTGTTACAGCAGGTCATATTATTATGCCTCTTGCAAAGAAAATGGGAGTAAACATCCTTCCTGTAGATTCCGAGCATTCAGCTATTTTTCAGTCTCTTGCAGGAAACTCAATGAACAAGATACACCTTATTCATCTTACTGCTTCCGGCGGTCCTTTTCGCGGCAGGAGGAGAGAGGAACTAAAAAATGTTACTCTTGGGGATGCCCTTAAACATCCTAACTGGTCTATGGGTAAAAAAATTACCGTAGATTCGTCTACAATGGTCAATAAGGGGCTGGAAGTGATGGAGGCAAAGTGGCTTTTTGACGTTGAACCGAGTCAAATACAGGTCCTTATACAGCCTAAAAGTATTATTCATTCAATGGTGGAGTACGAGGACGGTGCTGTTATCGCCCAGCTTGGTTCACCGGATATGAAGCTCCCTATTCAGTATGCTTTGTATTACCCTGAAAGAAGAGGCAAAATTTGTGAAAGATTAAATTTTTACGAGATTTCGAAGATAGAGTTTTTCAAACCGGACAACGAAAACTTTCCGGCGCTTCCAATGGCTTATGAAGCTTTAAGTATTGGCGGAAGTATGCCTACTGTATATA
>JAILFQ010000178.1 GCA_024697505.1 Lachnospiraceae bacterium | reverse complement strand
TTAATGCGGTTGCAGACCTTGCAGAAAGCTCCGCAAAGATGCTGGACCTTGTTGACAAAAAGGTTTTAGCAGACTACGACGGCTTTGTAAACGTTGTTGAAAAGTACACAGAAGATGCTGCAAGCGTTAATAACATTATTGAAGAGATAAAGACCAATTCCGAAAACATTACTTCTACAATGACAACTATGAATGATGGAATCTCCGGTATTTCCGAAGCAGTTGACGAAAGCGCTCAGGGAATCAGCGAAGTTGCTCAGAACGTGGTTACTCTTGTTAATTCCGTTTCGGAAATCGGCCAGAAATCCGAAGAAAACAGAAACATTTCCCTTCAGCTGGGAAATCAGGTTTCAAAGTTCAAAAACTTGTGATAAAATCTTCTCCAAGAAGATTACTTTGCACAGAGAAGGAACTCTTCTCTGTGCTTTTTTATTAAAGAGGATGATCCTATGCATTTCTTTAAACATCTTAAAACCATAAACAGACATAAACGAATGGTTATGGTACATTGCTTTAAATGCGGGCTTATATGGCAAGGGCTTTTACACGACCTGTCCAAATACTCGCCGACAGAATTTATTAACGGGGCAAAATACTACGCAGGTATCCACTCGCCCCACTTTAACGAGAGAAAAGACAAAGGCTACTCCGACGCTTGGATGCACCATAAAGGCCGCAACAAACACCACCCGGAATACTGGACGGACTACAACATGGAGCTGAAGCGCTACGCTCCGGTAAAAATGCCGGATAAATACCTGGCGGAAATGATCTGCGACAGAGTTGCCGCTTCAAAAAACTATAACTGGGGGCACTTCACACCGGACATACCGCTTAACTACTTTATATCCAAAAACGATGCTTCCGTTATGCATCCGGAAACCGCCAAAGCTACGGAAATGCTGCTTAGAATGTATGCAGAGAAAGGCGAAAAAGAAACCTTTAAATACATAAAAGAGAATCTTGTTAAGAAAAAAGGCAAAAAGAGGTAATTACCTACCTCTCTTTGCCGTATTTTTTGCCTGCTTCCAGGTCTTTATGCATTTGTTTTGAAAGCTCATCAAGGCTTTTAAACTTTATTTCCGGTCTTCTGAATTCAAGAAGTTCAACTTCAACTTCCTTCCCGTAAAGGTCTCCGGAAAAGTCGTAAATAAATGTTTCCGCATTTACGGTATCCGTATTTTTAACCGTAGGCTTCTTACCCACATTTGTTATCCCTTTGTATACCTGCTTATCCACATAAACTCTGGAATAATAAACGCCGTGTTCAAGCAAAAGCGCATCCCCCGTAGGCACCATATTTATTGTAGGCATGTCTATCTTTCTTCCGATCTCTTTTCCATGCTCCACTTCTCCCTTTATAAAAAGGGGTAATTCAACCGTCTCTTTCATAAATATCTCCGCTTTTTAAATTATGCCGGCTCTGTGCGAACATCTCGGGCAATTATACCACATTTTTTAACAAATGAAAAATTAATTTCCTATATTTTCTAAAACTCTTTGACTTGTTGATACACAATAAATATAATTAAGAAAAAACAATATCATAATGTCTTTCTTTTTTATTTATTTAACGGGTGATAGTATGGAAAAAAACAAAAGATTAAAAGGCAGAAAGACGAAAAAAATTTTAGGCACAATTCTTCTTTGCCTTATTGTACTCATTTTATGCTTTGTAGCATATGCAAGTTTTGACACAAGGAACGCCGGGCGCTCCACCTCAAAAGAAGGGCCGGACGAAATGTCCCTCTCCTGGATGAGCGGGCTTTCAGACTCTTTAATGTTATCTGAAGTTTCACTTCCGGGTACCCACGATTCCTCAACAAAAAACATCATTTTTCATTATAGTTTCCAGTGCCAGGACACAACAATAAAAGAGCAGTTAATGAATGGTTTCCGCTTTTTCGACCTGAGAACGGCTCTTTGCACAAATGATGACGGTTCAGCAGGCCTTTGCATGATGCATGGGCCGGGACATTGTAAGAACGAAATCGGAAAGAACCTGACATTAAGAGAAATTCTCGCAGATGTATACGACTTTCTTGAGGCGCATCCTTCTGAGGGTGTGGTTATTATGGTCTCCAGAGAAAGAGACGCAGATTCTTTCGATGAAACAAGAAAAGTTCTCTATAACGAGATTGCCCTTAACAAAGACAAATGGTACCTTGGCAACACCATTCCTTCTATTGGGGAAATTCGCGGAAAAATTGTTCTTGCAACAAGATTTTATGATGGCTCTTTTAAAGAGGGAGTAGATCCGGGCCTCAACCTGGACTCTAAATCCCAGGGATTTAAAGAAATAAGAGATTACTTTGTGGAAGAACAGGTTATTAACCTTGCGGGAGAATCCATCTGGGTACAGAATTTCAGTGAATACAACTATACAACAAAATGGGACTTTTTTAAGAAAGTACTTGACGGTAACTACACATCGGAAAAGTCTTTTCTTATAAACTACCTTTCTACATCAAGAGGTTATTTATTCCTCCCGCATCCAAAGGTAAATGCATCCCATTTAAATCCAAATCTTCTTTCCTATCCGTTTGAAAAAGGGAAGTCTTACGGCATAATCCTTGTAGATTTTGGCACTAAGGAGATTGCGGAAAAAATATACTTAACTAACTTTTTGGGGGACTGAAAATGAATGCAATCTCGGTTATTCTTATTTTGTGTATCGGAATAACTGCTCTGTCGACTCTTGTTATGCTTAACAGTAAAGCATCTGAGGCGCAAAAGTGGCTGTTTCTTACCTCTCTTTGCGTATTGATCTACATATCTCAGAATTATTATCATTTCTTTGCGAAAACAGAACAGATCTACATGGCAACACAAAAGTACATCTACATATCCACATTTTTTATGGCGGTAGGTGCAATAATAGGTATTTCCGAGATTTGCGAAGTTCCTTTTTCAAGAGCGGCAAAAATTGCTTTTACCACCGTAGCTTTTATCTTTTCTGTGCTTATCTGCACGGTAGATCAAAACAACTATTGGTTTACATCTGTTACCGAAATCCCAAGAGAAGCATATCCGGGGTATTTTGAATACAAAGTTACCCATGGTCCTGCTTTTTATGCAACAAACATAGCCCTTATAGGCATTGTACTTATATGGGTTATCTATATGGTTGTTTCCCTTGCAAATCGCAAGGGTCACAAGAGCAAGGCCATAAAGGCCCTGATACTTCTTATTACCGTTCCCATCATTGCCTTTGCTTTTTCTTTTGTAACATCTCTTCCTACCTACGTAACAAATCATGTTGTATTTGTGGGCCTGGACATTGTTATGTTAATTCTTCAGGTTTACTTTGATGTTACAACAACATCTTCCAACGCAAAGGAACAGGCTATAGACTTTACCTCCGATGCCATGTTCATATTAACTCCCCACAAGCAGTTCCGCTTTGCAAACGCCTCCGCCAAAAGGATGCTTCCGGAACTTGACTGGGAAAATGATGACGATATTACAGATTTTATAAACGAATGCCTGATCAACAGAGACTACTACGAGTCTGCAGACAGGAAACATTATGAAATAAAACTGGATCCCCTTAATGAGGATGGTTTTACAACCGGTTATATTTTGTGGTTAAGAGATATTTCCGCCCAGCTTTCCACAGCCAGGGAAGAGGAAAAAGTAAGAAAAGCCAAGGAAATCCTTGTACAGACCGCCACCGCACTTGTAAAGGCCATAGATGCAAAAGATAAATATACAAACGGCCACTCCTTAAGAGTTGCGGAATACTCAAAAATGATCGCTCTTATACTCGGAAAAGATGAAAAATACATTGAAGATCTTTATAATATGGCACTTTTGCACGATGTTGGAAAAATAGGTATTCCGGACAGAATAATAAACAAGCCGGACAAACTTACGGACGAAGAATTTGAGATAGTAAAACGCCACCCTGCTGTGGGCGGCGAGATTCTTTCCGAAATTACGGAATTTCCTGAATTAATGATAGGTGCCAGATGGCACCACGAAAAATATGACGGAACCGGCTATCCGGATGGTCTTAAAGGCGATGCAATACCTGAATATGCACGTATCATTTGCGTTGCGGATGCCTACGATACAATGAGTTCCAGACGCTCTTACAGAGATATCCTTCCGCAGAGCATAATCCGCGAAGAAATCGAGAAGAACTCCGGAACCCAGTTTGATCCCGTAATTGCAAAGGCCATGCTGTTCCTGATAGACTCGGATACCAAGTACACTATGCATGAATAGAAGTTATTCATTCATAAAAAATTTCTTTGCCGCCTGCGGTAAATGCCGAAAATTTTATTCAAGTTCAAAGGAATATCCTGCTTTATTTATATTTTTAAACGGTAAAACCCAAAACACCTTAGCAAGAACGTCTTCTCTTGATACATAAGTCTTTGAGGCAGGCCACTTTCTGGAGTCATAAGAGGAGTCTCTGTTGTCTCCAAGAACAAAATATGAGTCTTCAGGGACCTCGTATGGTCCGTAGTCGCTGAGTATCATATAATTAAGCCCATATTCGTTAAGTCTCCTGCCGTTTATGTAAACTATACCATCGACTATTTCCACTGTTTCTCCCGGAAGCCCTATAATTCTTTTAACATAAGGGTCATCATCCGGATCTTTGGGATTCGGAAAAATGATCACATCCCCTCTTTCCGGGTCCGAAAAAAGATAGGAAAGCCTGAAGGCCATCACTATTTCCCCGGTCATTACCGTATCTTCCATAGAACCGGAAGTTACCTCGGCTCTCATAATAACAAAAGTATTTATTATCAGCGCCAACGCAGCAGCGATGGTTATAAGCGGAAGATATTCCTTTGCAAGATAAATGAGAAACTCTTTTGTGGACCGATATTCAGCACCGTTTCCCTTATTTTTGTTTTCTTTTGATTCAGTTTTTTCTTCTTCTAACTTCATATTTTCCTCGTTTGATCCCATACTGTATTTTTGGAAGAAAAGCCGATAAAAATATCAGCTTTTCCACCGGCAAGAACTTTGTTGCCGTCATTATCAACAGTACATAGCTTATCATTTTTTATAACAATTGTAACCTCTTTTTTTTCACCAACATCAAGTCTTATTCTCTCAAACCCCACAAGCCGCGGGTTCTTGCACTCGTATGGAGAGTCTGTTTTAACATAACACTGCAAAACATCATTAACAGGGAAAACTCCGGTATTTTTAACTTTGGCTTTTACCCTTATGCAGTCAGAGACGTCGTTGCCCGATACTTCCGCTTCCTCAACTTCCGGCTTACCGTATCCCAGTCCATATCCGAATGGATAAAGGACTTCGCCTTCAAAATACCTGTAAGTTCTGCCCTTCATAGAATAATCCGTAAATTCCGGAAGATCCTTTATATCCTTGTAAAATGTTACAGGAAGTTTTCCGCCGGGCACTTCTTTTCCAAAAAGCACCTCCGCTATTGCAGTTCCGCCTTCGCTTCCCGGGTACCAGCAGTCCAGTACCGCTCCGGCATTTTCATCCGCAAAGGCAAGGTCTATTGCACTTCCGGCAAGAAGACACACAACAAGAGGCTTTCCGCACTTTATGATCTCTTCCGCAAGTTTTAATTGACATTTAGGCAATTTTAAATCCAATTTATCTCCGGATGCATAGGCATTTCCCGCATCTCCTTCTTCCCCTTCAAGGGTTTCGTCAAGTCCGAGGAAAAGAATTACAAGGTCGGATTCCCCTGCAACCATTTTGGCCTCTGCAAGCCTGTTATATTCCTTTGCAAGCCCGTCCGGCTTATCCATAAACAGATGGGCACCTTCTGAGTAAAGAACCCTTATATCCTCTCCTGCAAGCTTCTTAATGCCTTCAAGAGGAGTTACATAATGGGACGCAGTTCCATAGTAATTTCCCATAAGGGCACGTCTGCTGTCCGCATTAGGCCCTATAACGCCTATGGTTTTAACTTTAGCTTTATTAACCGGCAAAATGCCGTCATTTTTTAAAAGAACAATACTTTCCAAAGCGGCTTTCTTAGAAAGAGCAAGGTGCTTACTGCACTCCACAAGAGAATAAGGTACCTTCATCTTGCTGCCTTCTCCAAGAATTCCAAGCATATACCTTGTAGTCATAAGTCTGACCGCCGCCTGTCTTATGGTTTCCTCGCTAAGAAGTCCTTCGTTAAAAGCATTCATTACTTTTTGGAAGGTGCAGCCGCAGTTTAAGTCGCATCCTGCTTCAAGAGCCTTTTTAACAGATTCCTCCGGTCTTTTGGTTACTTTATGATTGTCGTGGAAATCTTTAACCGCCCAGCAATCAGACACAACATGGCCCTTAAAGCCCCATTTTTTACGCAATATATCATCTATTAAATACTTATGCCCACAGCAAGGTTCCCCGTTGGTCCTGTTGTAGGCTCCCATAACAGCCTCAACTTCGCCCTCTTTAACGCATGCCTCAAAGGCAGGTAAATAAGTTTCAAAAAGATCCTTATTATTAACCTCTGCGTTAAACTCGTGCCTTAGAGCTTCCGGCCCGGAATGTACCGCAAAATGCTTGGCACAGGCTGCAGCCATCATAAAACCATCATCTGTCTTTCTTTGCAGACCCTTAATAAACTCTACGCCGAGTTCCGATGTAAGAAGCGGATCTTCTCCGTAAGTTTCGTGTCCCCTTCCCCACCTTGGGTCTCTGAATATATTAATATTAGGCGCCCAAAAAGTAAGACCTTTGTATATATCCCTATCGCCCTGCTCTACGGCAGCAAGGTACTTGGCCCTGCCTTCAAGGGCGATAGTCTCGCCTATTTCTTTAAGAAGTTCTTTGTCAAAGGTAGCCCCCAGACCGATTGCCTGCGGAAAAACAGTAGCCGTACCGGCTCTTGCCACACCATGCAAGGCCTCGTTCCACCAATTGTACTCAGGGATCCCAAGTCTTTCAATCCCCGGTGCATCAAACCTAAGCTGCGAAGCAGCCTCCTCAACCGTCATTTTTGATACAAGCTCTTCCGCTTTTTTTACCGCTTCAAGGCGTTCCATAAAAACCTCCGAAATATGCTTTGCTATATCACTCTCTTTTTTCAGTGTGACAATTACATGACTAACATACAGTACACCTATGTATAAGCCTATCAATATACAATATACAATACACTTATTATATCCCTAATAATTCAGCTTTTAAACCCATAAAAATACACAAATAGTTTTAGTTACGAAAGAACAGTCTGTTTCTCATGCCCCGGGCATAAAAATACCCTCCTTACAGGC
>JAILFQ010000108.1 GCA_024697505.1 Lachnospiraceae bacterium | reverse complement strand
CTTGTGGTTGGAAACAGATGTAAATACCGGGGTAAGATAAACGGAATCTATGCCGCAATCTTTAAGGTAAGAAAGCTTTTTTGTTATTCCTTTAAGATCTCCCCCCGCAAAGGACTTAGGGTTAGGTTTGCTGCCCCATTTGAGGTTTATGTAAGAATCGTCCTTCTCCTCGTTGCCCCTGCAAAACCTGTCCACAAAAATCTGGTAGAAGGTTGCGGTTTTCATCCACGGCACAACCCGTACAATATCCACAGGATTAATAAAAGGATATTGAAAGAAGTTGTAGTAACCGTGAGAGAAGTCGTAATCCTTTATTGCTCCGTCCTCGCAAAAGTACAGTTTCTCTTTTCCGTCGTCCAGCAGGAAAACATATCCAAGCCTTGTATCGTCAAGCTTAAGCTTAACTTCAAAATAATCAAAAAGCCCGTCTGAGTAAGCTCTTCTCATTTTTGCAGACTTTTGTCTGTCTCCTATTACATATTTACTCTCGTAAACCACACTTGCTTCCTGCAGATCGTTCTTAGCTGTGCGCAATCTAAGTACGATCTCGTTTGGTGAAACAGGAAAGCAGTATGCCGAATCCATAATGTGAAGTAATGCGTATTTGTTCATTTACTCTGCCTTTTTAATAGTAATGGTTAAAGCTTCTGCATCTACGGTAAAGGTATATGTACCTGCCGCAGAAAGCTTTACGTTGTCTGCTTCGTCAATAAGTGCCTTTGATGCGGCATCTGTAACCGAGCTGTTCTTCATTCCTATACCGGTATCTTTTCCGTTATCCCAAACCATAAAGTAAAGTTCGGTTCCTGCCGCAAATTCCTTTGTTAAGGTATAAATGCTTGTTCCTGCAGTTCTTGTAAGTTCTATATTTTCGGACCAGTCGGAAACCCAGCTGCCCTTTACAAGGACCTGTGTGGAATCGGAAACTACATAAGGCTCTTTTTCCACAACCTGCGCCGGTGCAGCGTCACCGTTACGTACAATAACGAGTGTATCCTGGTTTGCGTTATCCGGGTCTGTTGTAAGGGTAATTGTATAATTACCGGAAACAAGCACCTTTATATTTGCCTTTGTAGCTTCTCCGGAAAGACCGCCGCTGCTTTCCATCTGGCTGGCATCGCATTCCGTAACCTTACCGAAGCCGTACTGGCCGTCCCACTGCCAATCGTGGATAACCTGGAAAAGGTCTCCCTCGTAAAGGTCTATTGTAATTGCAAATTCGTTTGTAACTTTTCCGGTAGGCATAAGTCTGCAGGCTTCTTTTCCTTCTTCGCTTACAGATGATCCTGCCCATGCGGAAGTGCTGAGAACTGTTGATGTTCCGTCGCCTACAACATACCATTTTCTGGTATCCTCTGTTACATTAAGGTTCTTAAAGCTTCCATAAAGAGTGGTATTCTTCCCGAAAGTTGCGCTTGTAAGATCCTGACGGCTGCTTTCAAGGAAAGTAGGTGTTGCAAACCATCCCTGGAAAAGATAGCCTTCCTGATTCTCAAACTGTGCGTAATCCGTAAGAGTTTCGCCGACCTTTACCTTTAAGGAGCCAAGCTTTGTGGTACCGTTTTTAAAAGTAACGGTAACAGTCTTTACTTCTTCCTCCGGTGCTTCTTCTTTGCCACCACATGCTCCCAGGCAAAGAACCATAGCCATGCACAAAACCAAAGCTAATAATTTTTTCTTCATCTTCTCCTCCATAATGATAATATTTGTGATCAACCACGGGTTACTTTGTAAAAGCCTCAAAAACCGGCTCTCACTTAACCGCTTAAGTTAATCGGTTAAGTGAATAGTAACATCTTTGAAAATCCTTGTCAATACGCTATTGACAAGTGATAGAAAAACAAATATCATTAACTTAAAAATTAAGTAGATTATTCCACTTAAACAAGGGGTATTTTATGCAAAATAAAGTTACAGCAAAAGATGTAGCCAAACAGGCAGGAGTTTCCGTTGCGACCGTTTCTTACGTTTTAAACGGTAGAACGGATCAAAAAATAAGTGCAGAGACAAAGAAAAAGATTTTGCAGATCGCAAATCTTTTAAACTATGTGCCTTCCCATGCCGCGAAGAGTCTTGCAACAGGCCGTAATAACGCTATAGGAATAGCATATTCTCTTTCGGATTCTCCAACAAAGAATGCCGGGCTCTCACATTTTGCTAATCTTCTTACGGAAAGACTTATGCGTCTGCACTACGATGTTGTTATGGTGCCTGCAAAAAGAGTAGAAGACGGTGTACACGAGACTTGTAATGTGGATGCCATAATCGCCATAGACCTGGACCAAAACGACTTCAGAGGACTTGCAGACAGTTACCTTGTACCGGTTATCTGTGTGGACATGGTAGTCGGAGACCCGCTTTTCTTCCAGATTTACGAAGATATCCCTTACTTAATAGAAAAAGCTTTTATGGAATTAAAAAAAGACGAAAAATACTATTTCATCTATGATTCTTTTGAAAATACAAATTATGAAGACTATATACTTTCTCTTCCGGACAATGTTTTTCCGTTAAGAAAGAGAGACCTTACCCCCTCTGTTATGGAAAAACTCTCCGAAACCAGCATTATAGTGCTTGGCGTATATCTTGGCCTTTCTCTCCTTACGTTCCTGGACAAGAACAAGACCTGCATTATACTGTCAGAAGATGAGCAGAGCCTTGTTAACGGAAGATGCCATACTATAATCAACAACGAAAATAAAAAGGCAAATCTTACAATTAACATTGTAACAAATGCCCTTTCCAAACACTTTGATATTAAACACGACAATCCGATAAGATAAAATTTTATAAAAACCACACGTCCGGCTTGGTTGCGGATACAGCTACCGCGCCGGCATCAAGTGCGGCAAGAATGTCATCTTTATCGGAAATAAGCCCGCCTGCAATAAGCGGGTATTTTTCTTCTGAGCAAAGTTTTTTTATTATTTTCGGCATAAGCCCCGGAAGAATCTCTATGCAATCCGGGTCCGCACAAACAAGCTGCTTTCTTATACTTTCAAGAGACATGGAATCAAGAACAAAAAAGCGCATTACAGCAAACATATCCAGTTCTTTTGCTCTTTTAATAAGGTGCGCCTTGGTAGATATTATTCCATCCGCATGCGCCTGTTCTTTTAAATAATCCACACTGATTTCTTTGGTACTTAGTCCGGTAATAAGATCCGCATGAACTATTGCGGTTTTTCCTGCGTCTTTAATTCTTTCAACTATATCCCCTATAGTCATTAAATCTCCGTAGAGCACAAAAATAACATTGCTCTCACATGTAAGACTTTCCTCAAGTCCTTCTTCGTCTTTTACGGCCGCAATAACGGGGCTGTACTCAATTCTTTCAAGAAGCGGATGTCTCATCATTTTTATCTCCCATAAGCATGTAACCTTCACACTTTAGGTACTTTACAGTACCAGCTTAAGTATACATTTCTTTGGGCCTACTTACAAGAAAAACCATCTCCTCACGCCCTATTTTTATTATGTCTCCATCCACAAGCTTATACTCCCCTGCAGGCTTAACTTCTTTTCCGTTTAAAAAAGTGCCGTTTGTAGAATTAAGATCGTTTATATAATAATGCTCCCCTTTTTTGGTAAGACTGCAGTGCATACGGCTTATGCCGTCTTTACGTATGCAAAGATCCGAATACTTATCAACACTCCCGATAATGTACGGGAACTTATCCACATCTTCTATCTTTCCGGTTCTTTGCCAGGTTAACGACACCCTTTCTTCCGCCTCTCTTTCATATAGCAGGACGGTTTTTTCACTTTCACCTTTTTCACCGGAAGTTGCCCCATCATTATCGAAAAACTCATCTTCGTTTCCTTCATCTTCTTCATCATCAAGGACATCCTTATTTTTTTCTTTTGCTTTTATATAAGTTGTATTTTTCTTGTTCGTTCTTTTTCTAAAAAGCCACCCAAAGCATCCGGTCTTTCGCTTTTCCTCCTTTACAAGAGCAACCGCCTTCTCGTGTTTTTCAAACTCCTTTGAATAAAAGAGGGGTTCTATTTCCGTCTCCTCCGCTTCGTTCAAGGCCTCATCTTCCATAGAAGACGATACATCCCCTGCATCCGCAAGTATTTTAGCAAGTTCCTGCCTCCCGCACCCTTTCATTATTCCGACATAGCAATCATATAAAAGTTCCACTGCCTTTTTATCATCATAATCCACTCTATTAAGCAAATATTCAAAAAAGCTCTCCAACTGTTTTTCAATCTTTTTTCCATAACCCGGTACATAGCAAAAACTCATTTTACCGCCGCTCATATCTGTAAAAATGTAATTTGCATCCACCACAAAATCGTCCGGACTAAGAAGCAACTCCTGCCCATGTTCAAGTATTGCAAGGAGTTGTTTTACTATTATCTTTATGTTGTTAAGACGCATTGGCAAAACGGCATAAATATTAAATAGAGATTTTTTACCGGATATCCTGTATTTGTAGTATTCCTGCCCATCCTGAAAAGACTTGGAAAACTCCAGCAAACATGTGTCCGGATTGTTTAGAAGCATCTTCTCTTTATATATATTGCCGATCAAATATGTACAAGGAACCCATAGGTAAGTTTCCGTCCATTCCTTTTTATATTCAGCTTGCATCTAAAATTCCCCTTTCTATTTCGTCTCTTCCGAACCATCTGAATAAAACTCCACCATATCTCCGACCACGGCCATAAAAGGTAGCATATCCGACGGAGATGCGTCTGCTTTCGCCTCCGAAATGCACTTTTCGGAAAAATCGGTTACTTTATCATACAATTCTATGGTCTTGTATAGCATAGAAATAACGATCAAGCATAAAAACGGGCACAAAAGCGCAGCTTCAACAGTTATAACTGCGTTTTTTCCACCAGAAGACATATGGCATAACCTCCTGTAATAAACGGAATGAAAGGAAATGAATACTCTCTGCCCACCTTCTTAACAGCTAGCGCAAACACCGAAAACACTGCTGCCAGCATTAATGATGCCATCACTACTCCTGCACTGAACCCAAACCCGAAACCTAGCCCTATTGCAGCAATCGTTGCTCCGTCTCCCCAACCAATTTTGCCTTTTGTAATAAGGGATATAATAATTATTATTCCCCCCGGAAGAATTCCTCTTAAAAGAGAGATCAGGTCTCCGCTTAAAGCAAACCCGTATGCTCCCAGTCCTCCGGCAAGAGCAAACAAAGCCCATACCGGGATATATTTATTCTTTAAGTCCGCCAGAGACATTAAAACCAGCACAAGCGGCATGGCAAAATATATTACACCGTTTTTTATAAAGTCGGCCAATTCCATAAAAACCTCCAAATTTCTTATTCTTTACCACACTTACTACAGGGAAGCAGATCCCCAACCTCGCCTCTTTTTTTCTTATATATTTTCCTTTTAATAGCATTACAATACGGAGAAGAATGATATCTTTCCCCAAAGGGCGAAATGTATACCTTGTTACCGTTTATATGGCTGCCGCAAATAGCACACTTTGTATACTTTTGCCCTTTTGCATTTCTTAAAACAGCCAGTTCATCAATGCAGACCTCTCTAAGATTTACGGCTATATGAGGACAAGATAAAGATGTGTGGTAAACTGTTCCGTTCTTGGTAACATAAACATACTCGTCCGCCTCACTTTCTACCTTTTTTCCCATACCAAAATAAGGTCTTGTAACAAAAGCCTGAACTATCGGGATTCTGATCTTTACATAAAAAGGGGAAATAAAGTTATATGTGTATTTAACCCGTATTTTAAAAGATTTATCTTCGTTCTTTTCACAGATGATCCTTATTTGAGAGGTGTTATCAGATTTTGCAACTTCAGAATAAAAATCCGCCTTATAAATATACTCAAACAATTCATCAGATTTCTCGGCAGCCCTGGTGCTGACATAGCCAAGGCCGCCAAGATTTGTTGTGCAATCAAGTGCCTTATTACAGACAGATATCTGTAGAAGAAGCAATAAAAAGCACTGCCACAACATATAAAAGAAGAAAAAGAAGAATGGAAATACCAATGATGCTTCGGCTGTAAGAGATGCATTCTGTCGTCTGCCCTTCCTGAAAGAACTGTATTTCTTTTCATCTTTGGGAGAGATGCTTTTAATTGGTTGTTTTTTTGGGATTTTTTTGGGAAACATAAATAATAAAAGGAGATCAGAAAGAACAGACAACACAATGCACCCCCAACGCCGCTTTAATAAGCCATTTTTTCTATGTATTGTTTTCTGTAAACAGACCCCGGGAAAATTCCGACATCATATTTTTTCACAAATTTTGTATCAACATTATAGTCAACCCCTACGATCATGTTTCTTACTCTGAAAGTATCCAAATAGTCCCTTCTTATATTCTCCTGGATAAGATCCAACACCCTGAGACACTTTTTTTGAGTGTTTTCCATCAAAGATATAATTGTTAAGTAATCTGTGTATCCTACTCCATGACCACCCGGCAAAGCCGCAGCTTTGGCTTTTACCAATGCAGGTGTAAAGATAAATATCTCCGCAAAGGACAAGCACCCCATAGAGACAAATGACAGCTTTTTTCCCTGCAGCAGAGCAGCAACCTCAATAATTGCCTCTTCAATCGCCCACACCTCTGCAAATGCATATTTAACCGCACTAACAAGTGGCGGTATACCCGTAAAGCCTACAATAGAAGTGGCAAACGCAGTCAATTCTCCCATCCTTACCGGATCCGACAAAACCTTTGCCGATGTAAAAACAGTTCTTACAGCAATTAATGTAAGTATAAAATCCGCCAGGTTTTCTTTGTCTTTCTCCTCTCCGAAAAGAATATATTCTCTTTCATACAAAAGCTTTCCACTCCCTTCATCAGATATATAATCCGAAAAATGAGCCATTATATAAACTTCAAGCGCCATTGTATTTAAGGAATCCTCTCCCAAGGTTTTAAAAATTTTACCTATATCATTGCTCTCTATAAGCTCTTCTATTTCAGAGATTTTCTTCCTTAATCCTTCTTTGGTAAATAGACCTACATATTCTGAAGAGGGTAAGTCAGTTCCGATAATTTTATTGGCAGACACTCCCACATCTACTCCAAGAAGTTTAAACAGGGCATCGCCCACAAGTCCCGAAGCAAGTTCTTCAGCGTTACTTTTTAAGCTTTCATTCCTCTTTATTTCGCCGTATTTAAACCATAGTCCTTCATAAGAAAAAGTTTTTACCGATTCCTTAATCTTTAATATGTTTTCCCTTATTCCCGACACTTCTTCTTTAGTGAACATTTCACAGGAAAGTTTTTTCCCTTCTCTTATTTCATTCATTTTTTTATTATTGAGAATGGTTTCCATTTGCTCTACAAGAGCAATATCCCCCTTTAAAATTCTCTGAATATCGGTCCCGCCATATCCGTCGGATATACTGCCGGCATATGCCTTCATGTTATTCAGCTCATTTTGAAAAAGTTCTCGGGTTTTCTCATCAAGTCCTTCAATCTCACTCTCTAAAAACTCCTCATATGCCTTAAGAGAGACCCGGGCAGTAAGCTGCTTTTGTGCAAGAATTTCTGCCCTGTCCAATGCTTTTTTCAAGACCTTTTTTGTATTCGATAAAAGGTCCTCAATATAAAAGTATTTTTGAACCGCAGTTTCAAGCTGGCATAGAATTATATCCTCAAGTTCGTCATTATTTAGCTCATCACCGGTTGAAACACTGCCGTTCGAGATATCATTATTTCCTTCATTTTCTGTCTCTCCTTGCATTTCCGCCTCATTAGCATTCATTTCTTCTTCACTTGCATTTTTCTTGTCCCTGTCTTCCATAAATGAGTATGCCTGAAGCAGACACTCCCCAAGTTCGGCAAGTTTAAAATCTACATTTACACACTTTCCGGAAATACTCTCGTAAATTGCATTATTGTCCAGTTTTTCCTTTAATTCATTGTCCTTTATAACAAGAAATCTTTTTATAAATTCCCCATCAGAAACCACTTTACCATCATCCGAGAAAGCCATCCCGTTTTTGTTAAAGCACACTCCGTCTGCCAAATGCATGAGTTCCATTATTTCTTCTGTAACCGGAAGCAGTTCTTCCTCTGCTTTCTGCTGCCGCTTGGTAATCTGCTTTATTTTACCTGCGTTGCTCGAGGAGATCCCGGTAAAGTAGTCTTCAAATACTGCAGATATTCCTTCAGTAAGCGCCTGCCTTCTTATCTGAGACAAAAATCCTCCGCAGTCGTCCGTAATAAGCGTTTTAATTCCCGTTACAGTAAGACAGCTTTCGGAAAAGCCCAAAAGTCCGCCCTGAGAAGCATTTACACTGTATGCCATACCCTTTTCAAGTTCTTCGCCAACCCTTTCTTCAGACATAAAAAGACTGCCAAAACCGCCGTCCACTCCAAGAAGGCCGTATTCCTGCAAAAGCGGATAGTAATATCCCGCCTTAAAATTCTCCTCATCTATCCGTATAAGCATTTTTGCATAGGCTACAGAAGCGTTAATTCTTGCGGCTTCAAGACTTGTAAGCACAAATGAAAACAAAAGAAGGAGTATCAGGGATAAAAAAGTCGTAATACTTGCATTTTCAATTTTCATACTATTTCAGAATAGAATCAGCAGAATTGCTGAGAGTGGAAAAGGCCCTTACAACAAGTTGCGAAATCTGAGTTTTAAAAACCAGAACGAGTCCTACCAAAACAACGAACATTTGTGGCGAGGGGGCTTAAAGCCAATAAAATCAATGCTTTTGACAGTATCCACAGTGTGTTTATAGTCCTTAAAATAGGGCCAAAGCGTCAATCTGACGTCAGGTTTCTTATCATTGTGACGTCGTTTTGACGTCAAAAAGCCCCGACCGTTTAAGTCGAGGCTTCCTGTACCATTACATATTGATTAAGTGATTAAGAATCGCCAACATATCTGTCTCTTCGAGATTCTTCTTTATAAAAGAAGCTTTCACATTTCTGTCGATTCTCCTGT
>JAILFQ010000091.1 GCA_024697505.1 Lachnospiraceae bacterium | reverse complement strand
TCTTGTAATTCTTCCCCTTGTTTTCTATAAAACCTTTTACGTCTTCAAGAGGATATCCAAGGAAGATTCCGATCTCGTGCGGAAAATTTACGCTGCAGGAAAGTTTCTTTGAGAGTGTTTCAAGGTGAAGCTTTATAAACTCTTCATCAGAAACTGCTGCGTCTCTTAACGTGGAGGAGTACCCCTCGGTTTCAAGAAACAGTCTGTACAAAGAGTCCTTTAAAAGCTTTAGGAGATCGGATTTCCTGTAAACGTAAATTAAAGTCTTTTCTGTAGAAAGATTAAGTATTGTTACATATACGCCTTTTTTATTTAGTTTTTCATTCACCCCTGCAAGTTCGGAAAACAACTTGTAACAACAATCGTAAGTGTATGCAAACAAACTGCCTGTTTTGATTGCCGCAAGAGTGGGAGCACTCATTTTTATAAGGTCGTCTTCAAGCATTAGCCAACAAGTGCCTTTCCAAGAGCTTCGCAGGCAGCAAGTGCCTCATCGTCAGGAGCTTCGTTTGCAATAACACCTTCACCGCAGGCAATAGTAGCACCGGCAGCCTTCATTTGGTCTACCCAGTTTCTCATCCATTCGCCGTCACCCCAACCATAAGAACCGAAAAGACCGATCTTTTTACCGGAAGCAATCTTGCAAACTTCTTCTACAAAAGGAGCCATCTCTGCATCTTCAAGTTCTTCGGCACCCATTGCAGGGCATCCGAGAGCAAATGATGCAGCAGAAGCAAGTTCGTCTACGCTTGCCTGGTCTACGGTTTTAACAACTGCTGTACCGCCTGCTGCGTTAATTCCCTTCTTTACGGCTTCTGCCATTGCCTCTGTGTTTCCGGTCTGTGACCAATAGATAACATAAGTATTCATAAAATCCTCCAAAATGATCAATATTTAGTTAGACATTCCAACTTCAAGTTAGTATAATCTAACCGAAATGATAATACCATTTGACCTGCCTTTTTGCAAGTAAAATTAAGAATTAATAAAGTACTATCTTTTTGCAGGTAATAAATGCTATAATACAATAGGCTGACTGTATATAGAGGTATTATTATGAAAGCATTAATAGCAATGAGCGGCGGTGTTGACTCCAGCGTGGCCGCTTCAATGGTAAAAAATATGGGCTTTGAGTGCGTTGGCTGCACTATGAAGCTTTTTGTAAAAGAAACAGATGGCGAAGTTTCAAATGATATAAAAGATGCCGGCGCGGTATGCGAAAAGCTGGGCATTCCTTTTTACGTTCTGGATCTTAAAGAAGAGTTTAAAGATAAGGTAATAAACAAGTTTTGTGAATCCTACAAAAAGGGAGAAACACCTAATCCCTGCGTAGAATGTAACAGACATATGAAATTTGCAAGACTTTTTGAAAAAGCAAAAGAACTGGGATGCGAATATATAGCAACCGGTCATTATGCAAGAATAGAAAAGACGGATAACGGGTATCTTTTAAAGAAAGCCCTGGATCCAAAAAAAGACCAGAGCTACGTTCTTTTCAGACTTACCCAGGAAGATCTTTCCCACATACTGCTTCCTCTTGGTGAAAAGACCAAAGAAGATGCAAGAGAGATGGCAGAAAACCTTGCTCTTGTAACCGCCCATAAGTCCGACAGCCAGGATATCTGCTTTGTTCCGGATGGGGATTACGCAAAGGTTATGGAAAAGTACACTGATAATCTTCCCGGACCGGGAAATTTTGTTACACTTTCCGGAGAGGTGCTTGGGCGTCACAAAGGAATACACCACTACACCATAGGGCAGAGAAGAGGGCTTGCAATACCTGCAGACAGAAGACTCTATGTTGTGGAAATAAATGCAGATAAAGACCTTGTTATTCTTGGAGACGACAAGGACCTTTTCACAAAAGAAGTTTACGCAGAAGATGTAAACTGGATTTCGGGGAAAGCGCCTGAAGCGGGGTTCCGCTGCAGCGCAAGAGTGCGCTACCATCATCAGGAAAAGTCGGGTACCATCATTTACGCGGATGATAATACCCTTAAATTTGAATTTGATGAACCGCAAAGAGCGGTTACTCCGGGACAGGCAGTGGTCCTTTATCTTGGAGATACGGTTCTTGGCGGTGGAAGAATACGAAAGGACACAAAAACAAGGTAATGATAAGAAAGCATCAAAATACTTTTAATACAGCACATGTATTTATAGACCTTCTTTTGGCTGCCGGTTCTTATGCGGTTTCTTATCCTGTCCGGTTTGCTCTTTTTGCAACCCAGGGAAGATATCTGCCTTTTAACGATTACATGCGTTATCTTTGGTTTATAATCCCGGGATATCTTGTGATCTTTACCGCAATGGGACTTTACGCACCTCACCGTACAAGAGCTTTCTTTAAAGAGCTTTGGGAAATAATAAAAGCAAATGCGGCCGGTGCCGTATATATACTTGCAATGCTCTATATTGTAAAGGAAATAGATATTTCCAGAAGGTTTCTTTTTATATTCGTTGTAATAAACCTTCTCGCGGATTTTCTGTTTATGATCGTCAGAAGGTCGGTGCTGCATGGCCTAAGAAGAAACGGAAAGAATATTAAACACGTGCTTTTGGTGGGGTATTCCAAAACCTGCGAAGCATATATAGAAAGAGTTATGGCAAACCCGCAGTGGGGTTATAATGTTATCGGAATATTGGATAATGTAATGGAAAAAGGGACCAAATTCAAAGGAGTTTCCGTAATAGGAAAAACAGAAACCCTTTCTTCCTTATTGAATCCGGACAAACTGGACGAAGTGCTTATCACTCTTAAAATGGATGAGTACGAAGTGCTTGGAAACATAGTAAATGAGTGCGAAAAATCCGGCGTCCACACTAAATTTTTGCCGGATTACAGAGAGTTTATCACAACTAGTGCCGCTGTAGAAGACATAGACGGTTTAACTGCCGTAAATATAAGAAATGTTCCCCTTTCTCAGCTTGGCAACCGTTTTGTAAAAAGAACTTTTGACATTATACTTTCATTTATTGCGCTTGTTATTGCAGCCATTCCTATGGGAATAGTTGCATTAATGATAAAACTTTCATCAAAAGGCCCTGTTATTTACCGTCAGGTGAGAGTCGGACGCCATAATAAGGAATTTGAAATGCTTAAATTCCGTTCCATGGAAGTACAGACACCGGATGATGAGAAAAAAGAATGGACCACTTATAACGATCCGAGAGTTACCAAAATAGGAAAGTTTATAAGAAAAACCAGCATAGACGAACTGCCTCAGCTCTTTAACGTTCTTAAAGGGGATATGAGCCTTGTGGGCCCAAGACCTGAGCGACCGCAGTTTGTGGAAAAATTTAAGGAAGAAATTCCGAGGTACAACATTAAACACCAGGTTCGTCCGGGAATTACCGGCTGGGCGCAGGTAAACGGCTACCGCGGGGATAC